>CAZCFC010000175.1:0-6626 GCA_964497815.1 uncultured Cypionkella sp. | reverse complement strand
CTCAGCCACTATTACGGGCGCGAGGCGGGGCTGGAACTGCGCGAAGATATCGATACGGTGCTGGAGCCGGGGATGGTGATCTCGATGGAGCCGATGCTGACAATCCCCGATGGCGCACCCGGTGCGGGCGGCTACCGTGAACATGACATTCTGTTCATCACTGATGATGGCAATGAGGATATTACGCAGTATCCCTATGGCCCTGATTTCAACGTGGTGGGCTGACAGAGCGCCCCCCGCGCTGCACTGGACTGTGATGGGGGGCGCCTTTCGGCCTTCAACCTATCGATTCGCCCGCACTGGCGACGGTGCCAATTTGCCTGTGCTTGCTGACTTCAGCGCGTGCGACGCGGACCGAAGATTGACCGGTGGCGCTATATTTGGGCAACAAACGCCGCGACGACACAACGTCTTTCGGTTTTCTTTTTTCATCCTTTTCAGCGGGGCTTGACGTATGGGGCGGGGCGGGCGCTAGGTGCCCGCAACATCCATAAAAGCCGAGTTTTAACCGTGACCAATTCCGTCCTTCGTTTGCTTTCCGTGCTGGCGCTGACTGCGCTTGCCGCCTGTGGCGCGCCGAAACAGGAAGACACTCCGCCGCAAGTCGTGCCGGGATATGAAGGGGTGGAGGATGAGGGCTTTTTCATTGAGCCGGTCGAAGCACATTTGCTGGCAGAAGACCGCGCGCGCACCGAAGTGGACTACAAAGGCGACGAAGCGCCGGGGACCATCGTTGTCGATACCTTCTCACGCAAGCTTTACTACGTTTTGGAGAACGGCCGCGCCATGCGCTATGGTATCGCTGTGGGCCGCGAGGGGCTTTCGTTCCGCGGCGCTGGTGTGATCGGGCGCAAGGCGAAATGGCCGTCCTGGCAGCCAACCGCGAACATGGTGCGCACGCGTCCGGATCTGTACGCTGAATACGCGGGCGGGCGGGCCGGTGGTCTGGACAACCCCTTGGGCGCACGGGCCCTGTATCTGTACCGCGGTGGTCGCGATTCGATGTTCCGTATTCATGGCACCATCCAGAACGGCTCTATCGGTCATGCCACCTCGGCCGGGTGCATCCGCCTGTTCAACCAGGACGCCATTGAACTCTACGATCGCGTTGACCTTGGAACGCGCGTGAAGGTGCGGTCGCTGGACGAAAGTCTTGCCATCGAAGGCCCCTATATGGACGACGCCTACGGTCGCGCTGTTCCCGAAACCCCCGAGAATATTGCCCAAAAAGAAGTGGATGCGGCTGCCATCATCGCTCAGGAAGCCGCAAAGGTGGAAGCCGACGCCTTGGCTGCGGAAAAGGCCGCAAAAGAGGCCGCCAAGGCCGACAAAAAGCGGCTGGCGGCCTGCAAACGCAAGGATATTGCGGCCGAAGATTGCCCGCCCCTGCCCGAAGTGGTGGTGGCCGACGCCAGCGAGGGCACCCTGCAGCGTATCGTTCAGCTGCGGATCACATAATCTTTCAGGGTTGTTTCCAGCACCTCCCATGTGCCCTCGAACCCTGGACGAATGATAAAACGGTCACCCGCGCGCAGCTGGGTGGCCGTTCCCATTTCGTCGGTCAGAATCGAATGGCCCGAGTGGATATGGACGTATTCCCCTTCGGAATAGGACACCCGCCATTTGCCGGGGGTGGATTGCCACAGGCCGCAATATAGCCCGTCTGCATCCTCAATGTTCCATGTGGTATGCACGGGGGCGCCCGAGATCACCTTGGCCACATCGGGGCGGGTGATTTCGGCGGTGGCGGTGGTTTGGTCAACGCGCTGCAGGCGGGGCATGGTGGTCTCCTTTGGTTGGACCCATGGGGTGCGCAGGTTTGGGCGCGGTCAAGGGGCAAGATCGCTGCAATGCGGCGCAAGAATCTTGCTGTTGCGGCAAAGCTGTGCCCATATACCGGGCAGGAACAGAAGCCACGGAGCCGAACATGAGCGCAACTTCTCCCGTTCGCGCGGTTTTGCCGCCTGACATCCGGGCGCGCAAGGGGCAGGCACCGCTTGTGGTGTTGACTGCCTACACCACACCAGTGGCGCGTCTGGTGGACCCACATTGCGATATGGCTCTGGTGGGCGATTCCGTGGGGATGGTGCTGCACGGGATGCCGTCAACGTTGGGCGTGACCTTGGAGATGATGATCCTGCACGGCCGGGCGGTGGTGCGGGGTCTTTCTTCTGCCATGCCGATCATCGACATGCCTTTCGGCAGCTATGAGGAAAGCCCGCAGCAGGCCTATCGCAACGCGGCCCGTCTGATGGCCGAAACCGGCGCACCCTGTGTCAAGCTTGAGGGCGGTGTGCACATGGCCGAAACCATCAGCTTCCTGACCAGTCGGGGGGTGCCGGTGATGGCGCATATCGGCCTGACGCCGCAGTCGGTGAACACGTTGGGCGGCTACAAGGTGGTTGGCCGCGATGATGAGGCCGAACAGGTGATGGCCGACGCCCGCGCTATCGAGGCTGCGGGGGCCTTTGCTGTGGTGCTGGAAAAGGTGCCGGTGGGTCTGGCCGCACGTATCACGCAAAGCCTTGAAATCCCGACGATCGGTATCGGCGCTGGCGCACAATGCGATGGACAGGTCTTGGTGGTCGATGACATGCTTGGCTTGTTCACCGAGTTCCGGCCCAAGTTCGTAAAGCGCTACGCCGAGTTGGGGGTTGCCGCGGATCAGGCCATTGCGGCCTATGCGGCAGACGTCCGCAGCCGTGCCTTTCCGGCAGCAGAGCATGGTTTTGCCGATGTTCTGGCGAAAGGGCCGAAGACTTGACAGTGATCATCAGGCGGGTGACCGAGCTGCGCGAGCAGGTGCGGGCGTGGAAAGCGGCCGGGCAGATTGTGGGTGTGGTGCCGACGATGGGCGCGCTGCATGATGGGCATCTGTCGCTGGCCCACGCGGCCAAGAAGGAATGCGAGCGGGTAATCGTGACGATTTTCGTCAACCCCAGGCAGTTCAACAATCCTGATGATCTGAAGAAATACCCCCGAACGGAAGAAACCGATGCGGCGTTACTGCGGTCTGTCGGGGTGGATGTGATCTTTGCACCTTTGGCGGAAGAGGTTTATCCGCCGGGCTTTGCAACCAATGTCTCGGTTGGCGGTGTGGCACAGCCTTTGGAGGGCGCGCTGCGACCCGGACACTTTGACGGGGTGGCCACTGTGGTGGCCAAGCTGTTCGGGATGACCATGGCCGACCGCGCCTATTTCGGGCAGAAGGATTGGCAGCAGTTGCAGGTCGTCAAGCGGCTGGTGCGGGATCTGAATATTCCGGTCTGGATTGTAGGCTGCGAGACGATCCGCGAGACGGACGGCTTGGCGATGAGTTCGCGCAATGCAAGGCTGGACATGGCGGCACGGGCCAAAGCTCCGGCACTTTATGCCGCGATGACCCGGGCGGCGATTGCGATCCGGTCGGGGCGGGCCGGGGCGCTGGAGGCTTGTGTGGCCGAAGTGCTGGCTGCAGGGTTTGACAGCGTCGAGTACATCGAGCTGCGTGATGCGTCGCATCTGGGGTCCGCCGAGGGTTTGGACCGGCCCTTGCGTCTGCTGGCGGCGGCGTGGCTGGGTGGTGTGCGGCTGATCGACAATATTCCCGTGTGATGCCCGACAGCCGGGGGCCAGCACCCTGCAAGCCCACCGTACATCCCCCGTAGGCCCGGGATATTTGGTCCAAGTGATATCAGCAAAGCCGGTCTTGCGGGGCCACTGCCATGACGCTTGCGCTGTCAGTCAGGGCGTGGCCGTCGATCACGTCATCGTATCGGTCCGCCAGAGGCCGCAGGCGCTGGCCATGGGTGATGCTGGCCCTCGGGCGGCCCGAGCGCATTTTGTGATCAGACTGCCCCGGCTGAAGGCCGTGCCCATCACAGTTTACCGCAAGGAAACCTGCTATCGCCGCGCCGCAAGGTCGTCGCAGACGGTGCGACAGGGGATGCCGGGCAGATTCAGGATGGGGATAAGGACTTGGGTCTGAGCAATAAGCGCTTGGCTGCGAGGGCAGACTTGGGCAAGGATGGCGTGATCGGTCAAGGGGCAGGGGCCGCCCGGTGCGGCGCGGGCAATGTTTTTTTGAAGGCCGATGTGATGTAATGTAGCGTTACATGCCTATATCAACGCAAGTCATTCTAACGGAGAGTCCGATGGCCGATTTCGACACGCAGATCAAGGAAAGCCAGGCACAGGTTGCAGCGGCTCAGGCAAAGATTTCCGAGATCACCGGGAAGATCGAAGCGGCGCGGTCCAGACTGGACGCTGGCGAGGTGGTGATCGACATCGAAAACGCCACGCTGGACGACGTGAACAAGCATACCGACCTGATGAACGCCAACATCGCCGAGCTGATCATGGGGCTGGATGATGTGACGGCGGGCTTCTCGAAAGACTTCGATGAGATGCGGTCAAAAACGGGGATGGAGTCGTTCATCGGCATTTTCTCGAACGCCAAGTCGGAATCCATGCGGCAGGAACGGATGCGGACAGCCTCGATTGACAGCAAGTTGCAGGATCTGATTTCCAAGTCAGACATCATCGTGCGGCTGTTGCAGGGGCAATTGGACCTGTTGAACAATCAAAAAACCAAGGTGGAGGTGAACCTTGGTGCGACCCTGACGGAACGTGAAGGCGCGGTTGCGGCCTTGGAGTCCGTGCGGGCGGACATTGCGGGGATGGACCCCAAGATCATCGAGTTGGAAAACAAGATTTCGGTCGAACAGGACGCAGCGGCGCGGACCAAGCTGGAAACCGATCTGGCCGGGTTGAATGCGCGCTTCAATGCGCTGGTGCAGGACGAACAGGTGCATCTGGCAAAATCGCAGACGCTGGAACGCTATATCGAAAAGGGCAAGACCTGGGTGGACAGCTTGACCAATCAGGCCGCTACACAATTGGTTTTGATCAACAAATTGCAGACCGATACCAAACAGCGTGTGGTTTTGTATGACGCGCTGACCTCATCTTTGAAAACCGCACAGCAACAGGACGTGGCGCACCGCATCAACGAAATCGGCGTGAAAACCGACCAGGAGGCGCAGGCAGCGATGGCGGCGATTGGGGCGGCCACCAATGACAAGATGGCCGATATGCTGGAAAGCCATGAGCAGCATATGGTCTTTGCCCGCGCCGTTCTGGAGCAGAAGGCCAAGGCGGACGAACGCTTTGCCCGGCGGTTTGCCAAGATTGTTGAGAAGCACGACAAGAATGCGTATGGGGAATAAGTGGTGGCCGAGGTCAAAGATCAACTGACCAACGACCATATGGAGCTGTACGACACCCTTGTCGCGCGGCGCTATTTTGCCAAGTTCGAACGCATCACCGGGCATCTGCTGCGGGTGGCGGGTGAGGTGGAGGCCGAGGGCCGTCTGACGCGGACCGAGGCGCGGACGCTGGGGCGCTATCTGACCGCACTGACCGCGACCTTCAAGGCGCTTGGCCACAAGTACCTGATGACGGGGCGGGCAGAGGGCTCGCCGCGCCTCACGTTTGATCGCCACGAGTCCGGCTTTCCGGTGGCGCAAGAATTGATGGTGATGGCGTTGGATGCCGCGCAGGTCAACAAGCATCTGGGTGGCATGGCCGCCGAGGCAGAGTTGAAAGACCGCATGGTGCGCCAGATCGTGCGCGATCTGACGGTTCCGGTGCAGCTGCAATTCGCCCTTTCGCAGCGCCTTTACTATGAGGCTTTGGCGCAGGGCGGGTTGTTCTGGGCGCGCAACGACCCCGATTGCCAGTGGATCGCGGACGTCACCCAGAACGGCGCGGCGCGGCGGCATTATCTGGTACATTGGGCGGTCTACGACGCGCAGGCCAACCTGCCGGTGGTTTACATGCTGGACGTCGAGGACACCGGGAAAAAGGCGCTCCCCAATGATGACAGGCGCTGGCCCATGGTACAGGCGCATCTGATGGCGCAGTCGCTTAATGGGTTGAAATTGCTGACAATCGCCCAGGGGTTTGACAAGGATTTTCCCGAAACACACCCCAAACGCCTGCGCCGAATCACGCTTGGCCCCATGTACAGCCACGATTTCACCCTACAATCGGGGCCTATTTCACAGGTGCTGGCCAATGCGCAGGCCGCCGATGGCAGCGATTGGGCGCTTGTCTGGACTGTCGAGGATCTGGTTTCCGACCGCGAGGAAGAAACCAAGGACGGCTGGTTCTCTACCCGCCCCCAGCAGGTGTACCGGTTGGACCCATTTCTGGGTGCCGAAACCGGCGCGACCAAGACGGAACGCATGGTGATCCTGCCCGAGACGCCCTATCAGGTCTTGGCAGAACTGAACCCACCTGGCTTGCGCGATCTGCGGAAATTCGTGGTGGGCGAAGGCGGCCGGATCATTCCGGCCTAACAAAAGGAAAATCCAATGACGAAATGCCAGTTTTACCGCACCGAAATGAAGGTTGAACGCAGCAACGCGCACTACCCGGGTGCCAAGGAATTTGCACCGCGCCGGGTGGCTGTGCCCTATTGTGTTCACGCGGCAAGCATTGCGCCAAAAGGATCGGCCAAACCGTTGAATTGTGGGGGCGATTTGGGAAAGTGCCCTATCGCTGACAAGCTGTAAGGGGGCCGAAGATGACGTCTGGGCGCGACTCGATGGAACTGCGGGAAGACACGATCAAGGCGCAGTATG
>CAZCFC010000174.1:0-6640 GCA_964497815.1 uncultured Cypionkella sp. | reverse complement strand
GCCATGACCACGACGCGGGTCGAAAGATAGACGCTTTCGAATACCGAATGGGTCACGAACACCACCGTCAGCCCATGCTCGGCCGCCAGTCGCACCACGTCATTGTTCAGCTTGCTGCGCGTCATCTCGTCCAGCGCGGCAAAGGGTTCGTCCATCAGCAAAATGCGCGGGCGCGTCACCATGGCCCGCGCAATCGACACCCGCATCTTCATGCCACCCGACAGCGCGCGCGGGTAGGACGCCTCGAACCGCGACAAGCCCACATCGACCAGCGCGGCACGCACGCGCGGCGTGGCATCCGCGCGCGACACACCCGCCAGCCGCAGGGGCAGGTAGACGTTGTCGAACACCGTGGCCCAGGGCATCAGGGTGGGTTCCTGAAACACAAAGGCCAGATCCTGCTCGGATTTGCCATGCGGCGGCGTGATCGAAATCGTCCCCGCCGTCACCGGCAACAACCCCGCAATCATCTTCAGCGCGGTGGACTTGCCGCAGCCCGAGGGGCCAAGGAAACTGACAAAATCGCCCTCGTTGATGGTCAGGCTCATGGCATCCACCGCAAGCACGTCGCGGCCAAAGCGTTTGGATACCCGGTCCAGGCGGATGATCGGATCCCCCTTCATGCAAAGGCGTCCGGGTTGGCGGCGGTGTCCAGCCATGACAGCGGCAGACGCTGCACCTCTTGCAGCAGCGTCACGATCTGCCGGGCGGCATGGTCGATAAAGGCATGGCCCTTTTCGGCGCTGGCCTGCGTGGCATCGCCTGCAGCCCCGGCCGCGTTTATGTCCTGCATCTGCCAGCCGATCTTGCCCGCCATCGACAGGCCCAGATGCTGATTGGCCTGCGCCATTGCGGCGATGCGGGGGGTGAAGTTGCGGGCATGTTCCATCTGCACAAGGTCAGGATGCAACGCCAGCATGACCGAGGTTTCCATATCGCCGGCATGAATGCCAAAGCGATCTTCTTGCGGCGTCAGCAGACCCTGGGGCAGGCCCATCGCGAACCAGTTCGCGGCCACGGCCAACATCTTGTGTTTCACCCGCAAATCCCGCGCCACGATGTCCATCACGGCGATCTGCCCCCCATGCGCGTTCAGCATAACCAGCCGCCGCACCCCCGCCGCAGCCACGCTGTCACCGATCTCGGACCACATCGCCATCAGGGTTTGCGCGGAATGGGTCAGCGTGCCGGGCCAGGCGCTGTGTTCATTCGACTTGCCCACGCTCATCGTTGGCAGGAACAGCGCGGGGCAACTGTCGGGGATCAGCGGTGCGGTGGCAGCCACGATACCGTTGACAATGGCGGTATCAACCGACAGCGGCAGATGCGGTCCATGCTGTTCAATCGCGCCCACGGGAAGAACGGCGATCAGACTTTCACGGTCCAGCGCCGCGAAATCGCGGGCGGTGTACTGGGCCCAATAGCGGTGCCTCAACGTCATATGCTGCCCCCCACGGCGCGCAGCGGTTTGCCCGGCGCCAAACCCGTGATCACTTTCAGGATCGAATTTCGGTCAATGCCAAAGTGGCGGTACAGATCAGCCACGGTGCCGGTCTGCCCGAAATGTTCCACGCCCAGGGCCGCAACGCGGTGCCCATGCACAGACCCCAGCCAGGACAGGGTGGCGGGGTGGCCGTCGATCACGGTGACCAGCAGGCAATCGCGGGGAATCGGTGCCAGTAACTGCTCGATATGCGACTGGCTGGCAGGGCCGTTGATCCGCGCGGTTTGCGCCGCTTGCCAGCCTGCGTTCAGACGGTCTGCCGATGTTACCGCCAGAATGCCCACATCGCGCCGCCCTTCGGCCAGACTGCCCGCCGCCGCGATGGCCTCGGTGGCAACGGTGCCCTGATAGGCGATCACCACCTCACAGTTCGGGCCGGGCTTGCGCAGCCAATAAGCGCCGTCGATCACGCCTTTGCGGATACTGTCCAGCGCGCGGCGCGGTTGCTCCAGCGGCCGGGTGGACAGGCGCAGGTAGACCGAACCACCCCCCGCGTCACGCTGCCAGTCGGCATGATCCGCCTTGGCCGCATCGCGCTGCATATAGGCAAATGCCCATTCCATGATGCAGGCCAATTCATCGGCAAAGGCGGGCTCGAAACTGGCCAGCCCGTCCTGCGCCATGCCGATCAGCGGGGTACCAATCGACTGATGCGCGCCGCCTTCGGGGGCCAGCGACACGCCCGACGGCGTGGCCACCAACAAGAACCGCGCCTCTTGGTAGCAGGCGTAGTTCAGCGCATCCAGACCGCGCGCGATAAAGGGATCGTACAGGGTGCCGATGGGCAGCAGGCGTTCGCCAAACAGGCTGTGCGACAGGCCAGCGGCCCCCAGCATCAGCATCAGGTTCATCTCGGCGATGCCCAATTCGATATGCTGACCTTCGGGCGCGAATTGCCATTTCTGGGCCGACACCACCTTTTCATCGCGGAAGGTATCAGCGCGGGCGTCACGCGCAAACAGGCCCCGGCGGTTGACCCACGGGCCAAGGTTGGTCGAAACCGTGACATCAGGCGAGGTGGTGACGATGCGGTCGGCCATGGGGTGATCGGACTTCGCCAATGCGTCAAGGATCTTGCCGAATGCCATCTGGGTGGAAATCTCGGTATCCTCGGGCGCAGCGATGGCTGGCACGGCGACCACGGGCGCGGTCAGCCCGCGCGTGCCTTTGGCAAAGAACGGAATACGTGCCAGAATGGCCGTCAGCGCGGTGTCAGACAGGCCCAGCCCTTCGGCCCGGTCCCATTCGTGGCCGGGGCGAATGCCCATCCGCCCACGGAAATCCTCCATCTGGGGCACGGTCATCAGCCCGGCGTGGTTGTCCTTGTGCCCGGCCAATGGCGTGCCCCAACCCTTGATCGTATAGGCCACGAACACCGTCGGGCGGTCATGCGTCGCGGCCTGGTCAAAGGCCTGACAGACTGAGCCCATGCAATGCCCGCCCAGATTTTCCATCAGCGCCGCCAGTTCGGCATCGCTGCGCCGGTGCAGCAGCGCCGCAACCGGCCCCTGATCACCGATCTCGTCCATCAACCGCTTGCGCCACGCCGCCCCGCCCTGAAACGTCAGCGCCGCGTAAAGCTGATTGGGACAGGCGTCGATCCAGTCGCGCAGCCGCGCGCCACCCGGCTCGGCAAAGGCCGCCTGTTGCAGCGCGCCGTATTTCAGAACCACCACATCCCAGCCGAAGGCCGCGAATATCCCGCCGATGCGGTCCGACAGGCCTTCGCGTACCACACCGTCAAGACTTTGGCGGTTGTAGTCGATGATCCACCAGCAATTGCGCAGCCCGTGTTTCCAGCCTTCTTGCAGGCATTCGTAGATGTTGCCCTCATCCAGTTCGGCATCGCCCACCAACGCCACCATCCGGCCCTCGGGCATCTGGCCCCAGCTGCGGGCGCGCACGTAATCCTGCACAAGACTGGCAAAGGCGGTGATCGCCACGCCCAGCCCCACCGACCCGGTCGAGAAATCGACATCCGCCGTGTCCTTGGTGCGTGAAGGATAGGATTGCACCCCACCCATGCCACGGAAGTTCTGCATTTTCGCAAGCGTCTGATGACCCATCAGGTACTGCAGCGCATGGAAAACCGGCCCCGCATGCGGCTTGACCGCAACCCGGTCCTGCGGGCGCAGGGCATGGCCGTAAAGCGCCGTCATCAGCGTGACCATCGAGGCGCAACTGGCCTGATGCCCGCCAACCTTCAGCCCATCGGTTCTGGCGCGCAGGTGGTTGGCGTTGTGGATCATCCAGGCCGAAAGCCAAAGGGCCTTTTGCTGGATCGCGTGCAGTTCAGCCGTGCTTAACGCCAAGACTCACCCCCGATAAATCCGGACCATGCCAGCACGCTGACACAACAAACCATTTTGTCAAACCATTTGGTTTGTAGTTTTGACCCTGAACTGCCTGAAACCCGGATCTTGGGGAATGCGCCAGAATTACGGGCATCGACGCAGGCAGCCGGCCGCAAATGCATCAATTTTGAAAAGCCGCACGCTGCGTCCATGCCCAAATCCCCGGTGCGATGACTTGCCCCGCGCATGGGCAACCGCTACCCTGTGCGGCAGCGCAGCAAATTGGACCAAAGCAATGACCCAACGCCTTCACCTTGTCTTTGGTGGCGAACTTGTCAGCCCTCAGAAAAACGTCTTCAAAGACGTCAAGGACATTCATATCGTCGGCATGTTCCCCGACTATGCCTCGGCGTTTTCGGCATGGAAGGCGGAAGCCCAGCGCACGGTAGACAATGCCCATATGCGCTATTTCATCGCCCACATTCACCGCCTGCGCGAAGAGGGCGTACCGGGGTCCCTGACCGAAGAGATGGGCGCATAAGCAATCCGTCATGGCGCTGTCGATCGGCCGCACGCTTTACAACCTGACCGGACGGCGCGAGCCGGGCGCGGATGCCCTGCGCCCGGCTCGGCCGCCGGGGCAGCTTGTTTGGCTTCATGCATCGGACGCGGCGGCGGTGGGTGGGCTTTCGCAACTGGCGCGGCGGTTGGTGGACGATCTGGATGTGACAGTCCTGATCACCAGTCAGAAAGGGCTTGGGATAAAAGCCCAAGGCATGATCGAACAGCGCCCGCCCCTGGACAGTGCCCCCGATGCCAAGGCTTTTCTTGATCACTGGAAGCCGGACCTGATCGTGATGACCGAAGGCGAAGTGCGCCCTGCCGCGCTGCTTGAGGCGGCAGATCGCAGGCTGGCGGTGTTGATGGTCGATGCGCGCGCGCCTTATCTGATCAAGGGGCGCGATGGCTGGTATCCGGGGCTGCTGCGTCGCTGTCTGCAAACCGTGCGGCAGGTTCTGGCGGTGGATGAACCCGCCACCCGCGCTTTTCGGAAAGCCGGGGCGCTGAACGTGGCCACGGCCGGGCGTCTGGAAGAGGGCAGTGCGGCGCTGAGCTATCACGAGCCGGAACGCGCGGCCCTTGCGGCACTGATTGCCACGCGTCCGGTCTGGCTGGCCGCTGATGTGCCAGCGGCCGAAGAGGCTGCTGTCTTCGCCGCGCATCGGTCTGCCTTGCGACTGGCGCATCGGCTGTTGCTGATCTTTGTCCCGCAGGATCCGTCCCGCGCCCCGCAGATCGCCGCGCGGATGGAGACGGATGAGGGCTGGATGGTGGCGCAGCGCGGGCTGGAACAGGAACCGGACACCGATACCGAAGTTTACATCCCCGATGCCAACAGCGAATACGGCATCTGGTACAGGCTGGCCCCGGTCACATTCATGGGCGGCACGTTGTTGGGAGATGGCTGCGCGCGCAATCCGATGGAACCGGCAGCCCTGGGATCGGCCATTCTTTACGGTCCCCGCCCCGGTGCCCATGGCACGGTGTTCGGGCGGCTTGGTTCGGCATTGGCGGCACGGGCAGTGGGGTCGCCCACCGATCTGGGCGATGCCCTGGCAGACCTGCTGTCGCCCGACCGTGCCGCAAGGCTGGCAGCGGCAGCCTGGGCGGTCGCCTCGGACGGCGTCGATGTCACAGACCGTGTGATTGATATGTCGCGCCGCATCATTGACGGCGAAGCCTGATGCGCCCGCCCGCTTTCTGGGGCAACCCGCCCGAAACCCCCGGATGGGCCGCGCGGATCCTGGCCCCTTTGGGCGCGGCCTATGCCATGGCCACGGCGCGGCGCATGGCCGGTCCGGGCTATAAGGCAGGCGTGCCCGTCATCTGCATCGGCAACCTGAACGCGGGGGGCACCGGGAAAACCCCCACCGCCATCGCCCTGATTGAACGGTTGGTTGCGCGCGGGATCAAGGTGCAACTGGTCAGCCGGGGCCACGGCGGCAGCCAGACCGGCCCCTTGCGCGTGGATCCCTTGCGCCACACTGCCGCAGAGGTGGGGGACGAACCGTTGTTGTTGGCCGCCTTCGCCCCCACCATCATCGCGCGAGACCGCGCGGCGGGCGTGCGGATGGCCGAAGCCAGCGGGGCGCAGGTGGTGGTGCTGGACGATGGGTTTCAGAATCCGTCGGTGGTGAAAGACCTGTCACTGATCGTGGTCGATGCCGAAACCGGCTTTGGCAACGGCCGCTGCCTGCCGGCTGGCCCGTTGCGCGAACCGGTCGGTGTGGGGCTGAAGCGCGCCGATCTGCTGCTGTCCATTGGCCCACAGGCCGCACAAACCGCCTTTCGCGCGCGTTGGGGCCACGCGATTTGCCTGCCGCATCTGATGGGGCATCTGGCCCCGTTGGCGATGGGCATGGGCTGGCAGGGGGAAAGGGTTATCGCCTTTGCAGGCATCGGGCGGCCAGAAAAGTTCTTCGCGACGCTGCGGGCCGAAGGCGCAATCGTGATCCGTGCCGAGGCGTTGGACGATCATCAACCCTTGTCGGATGCGCTGATGAAACGCCTGCAACTGGAAGCCTTTGCAACCGGCGCGCAGTTGGTGACGACCGAGAAAGACGCCGCCCGCCTGTCGCCGGCGTTCCGCAGCGAGGTTCTGACCTTGCCGGTGCGGTTGCAGATTGCAGATTGGTCGGCGCTGGATACCGCGCTGGCGCGGTTGGGGTTGGGGTTGGCCAAGGGCGCAACCTGATCTGGGCACACGCCCCTGCATCAACCGCCGGGGGGTTCACCCCCCCGGACCCCCGTGGGATATTTGCGCACAGAGGATGACAATTTG
>CAZCFC010000173.1:0-6664 GCA_964497815.1 uncultured Cypionkella sp. | reverse complement strand
GCGAACATCCGGTAGGCCTCAAGCACCTGCTTTTGGTCCTTGTCCAGACTTTCGGCCGCCAGCAGATCATCGACAGACACCCGCAACACGCCCACCGCCTCGCGGATGCGGTCGATTTCGGTCAGCGGATCGTCGGCCACCGGGTTGGTGACAACGACGCGGGGTTCGTGCAGCCACACCCGGCCTTCGGCCGCTCCCTCTTGCCCGGTGTTGCCCCGGAACAGGGCGGGTCGCTTGTGCAGCGCGCCCATGGCGGGGCCATCGCCGGCAAAGGCCCCCAGTTCCGTCATTTCGGCCAGCACCATGGCCACGACATCCAGCGCATAAATCTCATCTTCCGAAAAGCTGCGCGCGGCTTTCGACTGCACCACCAGCACACCCAGCTTTTCGCCCACGCGCTGGATCGGCACGCCAAGGAAACTGCTGTACAGTTCCTCTCCGGTTTCCGGCATATAACGAAAGCCTTTTTCAGACGGCGCGTCGGCGGCGTTCACGGGCTGCCCCAGCCGTGCCACGCGGCCCACCAGGCCTTCGCCCAGCTTCATCCGGGTCTTGTGAACTGCGGCCTTTTTCAAGCCCTCGGTGGCGCAGAGTTCCAGCGTTTCGGCATCGCGGAACAGATAGATCGAGCACACCTCGGTGCCCATGCTGTCGGCGATCAGATGGGTGATGCGGTCCAGCCGTTCCTGCCCCTTGGCCTTGGTGCCCAAGACATCCCGCAGGCGGCGCAAAAGCTTTCGGCTGTCACTCTCAGAGCGTTCGGGCATCGGAATCCGTTCTCAAATGGCTTGAGGACTGTATAGGGCAGGATCGTGACAAAGGGGAGTGGGGAAAACGGATGGTGGGCGGGCAAGTGCCGTTGCGCTGCAAAACTGGGCGGTGTGGCGCGGCTTTGGGCAACGGCAGGATGGCGTGCCTCACGCCGCCTGTTTGCAGGCGGGACAAGGCGGTGGGGCCTGTTGACGCCCCTACGCGCCACGCAGCCGTGCCGCTTTGGATGTCACAAATGAAAAATGCGCGCCCTTTTCAAGGCGCGCATCGTGATTGACCGGGCGCTGGCGGGGGTAACCCCGCCCCGCGTCATGCCAACGACGGGTCGATGGCCTTGCAGGCGGCGACAAGGCCTTTGACCGCATCAACGGACTTGTCGAACATGGCCTGTTCATCGGCGGTCATCTTGATGTCCACCACGCGTTCAATGCCGCCGGCACCGATGATGGTGGGGACGCCCACATACATCCCGGTCAGCCCAAGCGCGCCGTCAACATAGGCCGCGCAGGGCAGCAAGCGTTTCTGGTCTTTCAGATAGGCTTCCGCCATCTCGATTGCCGATTGCGCAGGGGCGTAGAAGGCAGAGCCGGTTTTCAGCAGGCCAACGATTTCTGCACCGCCGTCACGGGTGCGCTGGATGATGCCATCCAGTTTTTCCTGCGTGGTCCAGCCCATGGCCACCAGATCCGGCAGCGGGATGCCGCCAACCGTGGAATAACGCGCCAAAGGAACCATGGTGTCGCCGTGGCCGCCCAGCACAAAGGCGGTGACGTCGCGCATGGAAACGTTGAATTCCACCGACAGGAAGTGGCGGAAACGGGCACTGTCCAGCACGCCAGCCATGCCGACAACCATGTGATGCGGCAGGCCCGAGAATTCGCGCAGTGCCCAGACCATCGCGTCCAGCGGGTTGGTGATACAGATCACGAAGGCGTTGGGCGCATGGGCTTTCAGGCCCTCACCCACGGCTTTCATCACCTTCAGGTTGATGCCCAGCAGATCATCACGGCTCATCCCCGGCTTGCGCGGCACGCCAGCGGTGACGATGCAGACGTCGGCCCCGGCGATATCGGCGTAGGAATTTGCCCCCTTCATCACAGCGTCAAACCCGGCCGAGGGGCCGGACTGCGCAATATCCAGCGCCTTGCCCTGCGGGGTGCCTTCGGCGATATCAAACAGGATGATGTCGCCAAGTTCTTTGATGGCGGCAAGATGGGCGAGCGTGCCACCAATCTGACCTGCGCCGATCAGCGCGATTTTTGGGCGTGCCATGTGGGCCTCCGAAGGGTTCATTAGAATTGTATACAACGGTATGCTAAACCCATTCGCCCCTGAAATCAAGCCTGCTGCACCGCAGCACGGTAAGGCTCTGGCCCGCCTGTCCTGTTTGCGCTAAAGGGTCGCAGGGCAGATTTGCGGGCGGATACGGCGCGCCGGGATCGGCAACGCGGCGATCATGGGTGATTCCGTGGGCAGGGGGAAGAGCCATGATGGACGGTTTTGCGTTTTGGGCGCTGGCGGGTTTGGCGGCGGTGCTGGTGGGCATGGGCAAGGGCGGCTTGCCTGCGGTTGGCATGCTGGCGGTGCCGGTGCTGGCCTTGGTGATGTCGCCCGTTGCGGCGGCGGGGCTGTTGCTGCCGGTCTATGTGGTGTCGGACATGTTCGGGCTTTACGCCTATCGCCATGCCTTTGATCGCCGGGTGCTGGCGATCATCCTTCCGGGCATGACGATCGGGGTGGTGTTGGGCTATTTCACGGCGTCGGTGGTGTCCGAAGATTGGGTGACGGTGCTGATCGGTGCCATCGGTCTGGTGTTTGCGCTGAACCTGCTGTTGCGGGGCCATGCGGTGGTGGAACCGCGCCGGGCCGAGGTGGCACCGGGGCTGTTCTGGGGCGCGGCAACCGGGTTCACCAGCTTTGTCAGTCACTCCGGCGGGCCGCCTTATCAGGTTTACACACTGCCCTTGGGGATGACCAAAGCGGTTTTTGCCGGCACCTCTACGATTGCTTTTGCCTATGTGAACGCGATCAAGCTGATCCCCTATTACATGCTGGGGCAAATCAATCTGTACAGTCTGGAAAAGGTGATCGTGCTGATGCCGGTTGCGGCGGCGTCGGTGTTTGCGGGGGTTCGGCTGGTGAAATGGCTGCCAGAAAAGCTGTTCTTCCGGCTTGTAACCTGGGCGCTGCTTGCGGTTTCGGTCAAGCTGATCTGGGACGGCGCAAAGGCCTTGCTGGCCGTCTAGGCCGGGTCGCCCTTGGCGGGCAGGTTTTCGGTGACAGCCTCATACTGTTCGCCCGAGGCAACCATGCACATCATCCCGTCGGGCAATGACGCGGTGATGGTCCAGGTGCCAGTTTCGGCATTGGTGAACAACTCCATCACTTGCGCGCTGCCGATCAGGCCGATGCCGTGGCGCGTTTCGCCGTAGGTCTGCTGCAACAGGGGCAAGACCTGATCGCGGGGCGCGCATTGCGGGGTGGCGTGGGCGGCAAAGGTGGCCAGGATAAGCCCGGCAAAGCCAAGCGACAGCGCGAACATCATCTTTTCCATGGGGCGGCCTTCTTGATTGCATTGCCCCAAGCCTGCGCCGGGAAGACGGATAAATCCTTAACGGCGCGCTCTGGTTTTTCTGCGTTGCGGCAATTTGAGGCTTGTCGAAAGTGCCGTTATGGTGCCTTTTGGCGCAACATTATTGCTTGGAGAGAATCATGTCGGCACGCCCCTACCGGTCCGTCCTTTATATACCCGGTTCGAAAGAGCGCGCGTTGGACAAGGCGCGCGGGCTGGCGACGGATGCGATCATCTTTGATCTGGAAGACGCGGTTGCGCCGGATGAGAAGCCCGCCGCGCGCATGTTGCTGGCGCAGGTGCTGACCGATTGGGATTTTGGCAAGCGGGCGCGGATCGTGCGGATCAACGGGCTGGACAGCGCCTGGGGCCATGACGACGCCCGCGCCATCGACGAGGCGATTGCACGCGGTGCGAAAATTGACGCTGTGCTGATCCCCAAGGTGAACTGTGCCGCCGATCTGGACACGGTTGCCGCGTTGATCCCCGGCGCGGATTTGTGGGCGATGATGGAGACGGCGCAGGGCATGCTGAACGCCACCGGGATTGCGGCGCATCCACGTTTGCGCGGGATGGTGATGGGGACGAACGATCTGGCCAAGGAATTGGGCAGCCGCCACCGCGCGGATCGGTTGCCGATGCAGGCGGGGCTGGGTCTGTGCCTGCTGGCGGCGCGGGCGCATGGACGGGTGATCGTGGACGGCGTCTACAACGCATTCAAGGATGACGAAGGTCTGCGCGTGGAATGCGGGCAGGGCCGCGACATGGGCTTTGACGGCAAGACGCTGATCCATCCGGCGCAGCTTGAGATTGCCAACGCGGCCTTTGCGCCTTCCACATCCGACATCGCACTGGCCGAGCGGCAGATCGAGGCGTTCAACGCAGCCAAGGCTGCGGGGCAGGGTGTGGCCGTTGTGGATGGAAAGATCGTCGAAAACCTGCATATCGTGACGGCAGAGGCAACGCTGGCCAAGGCCCGCGCGATTGCCGAACTGGCAGGATAGGAAAACGCGATGATCTGGGTGATTTTGGGGCTGGTGCTGTGGACGGGCGCGCATCTTTTCAAGCGGCTTGCGCCCGGCGCACGGGCGGGCTTGGGAGATGCGGGCAAGGGCGTGGTGGCGGTGCTGTCGATCCTTGGCATCGTGGCGATGGTTGTGGGCTACCGGGCCTGGGACTCGACCTTCTTCTGGGGGCGGCATCCGGCCTTGGTGGGCATCAATAACCTGCTGATGGTGTTCGCGATTTATCTGTTTGCGGCCAGCGGCGCAAAGTCGTGGATCACCACAAAAATACGGCATCCCCAGTTGACGGCCGTCAAGGTCTGGGCGCTGGCGCATCTGCTGGTGAACGGGGACGTGGCTTCCTTTGTGCTGTTTGGCGGTTTGATGATGTGGGCCGTGCTTGAGGTGATCTTGATCAACCGGACAAGCGGGCCGTGGGTTCGGGGCACCGTGAAGCCGAACGCCGAGATCAAGGCCGTGGTGGCGACCGTCGTCGTGATGGGGGTGGTTTCGGCCGTCCACATCTGGCTTGGCTACAATCCGTTCGGGTGACCCTATGAAACTTTACAGATTTCTGTCGGACGATGACACATCGGCGTTTTGCCACAAGGTATCTCTGGCGCTGTCAAAGGGATGGGAGCTGCAAGGCGGTCCGACCTATGCCTTTGACGCCGCGCGCGGGGTGATGCGTTGCGGGCAGGCGGTGGTGAAAGAGGTGCCGGGGAACTACGACCCCGCGATGAAACTGGGAGAGGCGTAGGTCGGGGCGTGCCCCGGCCCGGCGTCACGGTGGGGGCACGCCCCGGCATGCGGAGGGTGGCATGAAGACGAATGCAGGGCGTTTCTTTGAAGATTACCGTCTGGGTGAGGTGATTACCCACGCGGTGCCGCGCACGGTGTCGGGCGGCGAGCGGGCGCTTTATCACGCGCTTTACCCGGCGCGGGGCGCATTGCATGCGTCGGATCAATTCGCGCAGGGCTGCGGTTTGCCTGCCAGCCCGCTGGATGATCTGATCACGTTCCATGTGGTGTTTGGCAAGACCGTACCCGATGTGTCCTTGAACGCGGTGGCCAATCTTGGCTATGCCGAGGGGCGCTGGCTGGGGCAGGTGTGGCCGGGTGATACCTTGCGGTCGCAATCGACGGTGATCGGGTTGAAGGAAAACTCGAACGGTCAGTCGGGCGTGGTTTACGTGCGGACGGTGGGGTTGAACCAGCGGGATCAACCTGTGCTGGAATATGTGCGCTGGGTAATGGTGAAAAAGCGTGATCAGGCCGCAGTGGTTGGTGCGGCTGTGGTGCCCGACCTGGCCAAGGTGGTGGACGCCTCGGCGCTGATCATACCGCAAGGGCTTGATTTCACGCGCTATGATTTCGCGCTTGCCGGAGAGCCGCACCGGATGGCCGATTATGCGGTGGCAGAGATCATCGACCATGTCGATGGCGTCACCATCGAAGAGGCCGAGCATATGCTGGCCACGCGGCTGTGGCAGAACACGGCCAAAGTCCATTTCGATGCAACCAACCGGCCGGATGGGCGGCGGTTGATCTATGGCGGCCATATCATCAGCCTTGCCCGGGCGCTGTCGTTCAACGGTCTGGCAAATGCCCAGATGATGGTGGCACTGAATGGTGGCGCGCACGCCAATCCCTGCTTTGCGGGCGATACCGTGCGGGCATGGTCGCAGGTGCTGGACATGGCCGAAACCAGCGCGCCGGGCGTGGGGGCGATCCGGTTGCGGCTGGTTGCGACCAAGGGCAACCCGGGCGAGTTGCGGGGGGCCGATGGCAAGTATTTGCTGCAGGTTCTGCTTGATCTGGATTATTGGGCATTGATGCCGCTGTAAGGGCTGTGTCACCTATGGCGAAACCACAGGAGTCTCCATGCGCGCCCTAGCCATGATCGCCTTTTACGCCCTTGCCCAGCCTGCGGCGGCGTTCACCCTGCCCGAGGATGAGGTGCAGGCGCAGTTCATCCGCTCTAACATTCTTGCGACGTTTTATCATGAGATCGGGCATGGCCTGATTGACGTGCTGCAACTGTCGGTGTTGGGGCGCGAAGAGGATGCGGCGGATTCGCTTTCGGCGGTCCTGATCCACAATCTGTGGGAAGAAGAAGCGGCGGCGCAAATGGTCTATGACACGGCAAGCGCCTTTCTGGTTTACGATTCCGAGGCGCAGATGGGCGGGGCAGAGCCTGCCTATTGGGACGAACACAGCCTTGACATGCAGCGCTATTACAATCTGGTCTGCCTGTATTATGGGGCCGACCCCGAGGCGCGCGAGGCTGATGCCATCGAATTGGGTCTGCCCGAAA
>CAZCFC010000172.1:0-6667 GCA_964497815.1 uncultured Cypionkella sp. | reverse complement strand
GAACCATGTTGATTTT
This sequence comes from uncultured Cypionkella sp., assembly GCA_964497815.1. Classification (GTDB taxonomy): domain Bacteria; phylum Pseudomonadota; class Alphaproteobacteria; order Rhodobacterales; family Rhodobacteraceae; genus Cypionkella. Next base: position 6,651 of record CAZCFC010000172.1, on the reverse strand, counting down.
GGCTCCGCTGTGACGTTGCATTTCGGCTCCAAGTTGTGGAATAAATTTACTTAATGCATTGAAAAAAATATGATTTTGGTGATTTTCAAGAGGTTGCGGTATTGGTCTGTTTTGACTGCTTGGGGATGTGAAATCCCCCAACGCCAGCCCAACACCCCAACGCGGTATCGCCCGGGCCCATTGCGCGCCCCATCCGGACCGCCTGCCGCTGCAAGCCAGTGGCCACTGCGGCGTGATCCGCCGCCCGGTCATGCCCCCCGCGCGCGCCCCGACTGAAATCCGGGTCAGCCGATCAGGTCTTTGTCAGGGCACCGCCGGCGCGGGCCGCAGGTTCCCGCAACGGCGGCAACCGCACTTTCCAATTCACCCCACCCCCAAACCCCTGTAAGCCTAGCCAAAATTGCGGGGCGACCATGAAACCGATCAGCCTGTTCCGTTCCATCCTGACCGTCGGCAGCTGGACGCTGTTGTCGCGCGGGGCCGGGTTTGCCCGCGACATGATGATGGCGGCCTATCTGGGTGCGGGGCCGGTGGCCGATGCCTTCAACGTGGCCTTCAGTCTGCCGAACATGTTCCGCCGCTTCTTTGCCGAGGGGGCGTTCAACATGGCCTTCGTGCCGATGTTCGCCAAAAAGCTGGAGGGGGCCGAGGATGCCAACGGCTTTGCCCGCGACGCCTTCAACGGTCTGGCGGCTGTGCTGATTGTCTTTTCCATCATCGGTACACTGGCGATGCCTTGGCTGGTCTGGGCGATGGCAAGCGGCTTTGCAGGCAGTGAACGCTTTGATCTGGCGGTGCTTTATGGGCAAATCGGCTTTTGCTACATCTTGTTCATCAGCCTTGTCGCCCTGCTGTCGGGCGTGCTGAACGCCTATGGCCACTTTACCGAGGCGGGGTTCGTGCCGGTCCTGATGAACCTGATCTTCATCGCGGCGATGGCGCTGGCGGTCTGGATGGGCTGGGATATGGGGCTGACGCTGGCGTGGACGGTGCCCGTCACCGGCGTGTCGCAACTGGCCTTCACGTGGTATTCCGCGCACAAGCTTGGCCTGAGCTTCGCGCCGCGCTGGCCAAAGCTGACGCCGGATCTCAAACGTCTGGCAGCCATCGCAGCCCCTGCGGTTCTGGCGGGTGGAGTGGTGCAGATCAACCTGTTGGTCGGTCGTCAGGTTGCCAGCTATACCGAGGGCGCGGTGTCATGGCTTGTCTACGCCGACCGGCTTTATCAATTGCCGCTGGGCGTGGTGGGGATTGCCATCGGCACGGTGTTGCTGCCGGACCTGTCGCGCCGTCTGCGGGCGGGCGATGCAGAGGGCGGTCGCAGCAGCTTCAACCGGGGCATCGAATTTGCGCTGGCCCTGACCCTGCCCGCCGCCGTGGCCCTGATGGCCATCGCACTGCCGTTGACGATGGTGTTGTATGAACGCGGCGCATTCAGCGCGACCGACACCCGGAACACGGCGCTGGTGCTGGCCATCTATGGCGCTGGCCTGCCGTCATTCGTGCTGCACAAGGTGTTGCAGCCGCTGTTTTATGCGCGCGAAGACAGCAAAAGCCCCTTCCGCTATGCGGTCGTCTCGATGGTGCTGAACGGCGTGATTGCCGTGGGGTTGATGCCCTACCTCGGCTTTGCAGCCGCCGCGCTGGCAACCACCCTGGCCGGCTGGATCATGCTGGCGCAGTTGTGGATCGGCTCGCGCCGGATGGGCAACGAGGCCCGGCTGGACGACCGGATGCGCAACCGTCTGCCGCGGATCGTCCTGGCATCGGCGCTGATGGGCGGCGTCTTGCTGGGGCTGGCCCATCTGATGGCCACGCCTCTGGCCGATCCGGTCTGGCGCTATGGGGCGCTGGCGGCCCTGATCAGCGCGGGCATCGTCAGCTATTTTGGCAGCGGGGTGGTGCTGGGCGCGTTCCGGCCGGCCGATTTCAAAGGCCTGCGGCGTCAGCGCTGACGGATCCTCGCCCGCACCCGCGCAAAGCCGCCGGGGCTGACCACGAAGGACAGAAAGAACCCTGCGGCAAAGCCAGACAGGTCCGCCACCCATTCCCAACCGCCGCCAAACAGCACCCCGAACAGCAGTTGCACGAACAGCAGAAAGCCGATCATCGAAAAGGCGCGGAACTGGTTGACGCCCGTCCCCGCCAGCCGCACCCACAGCAGAAACGTGAAGGCTCCGATCAGCCCGTACACCCCCGGATAGGCCCCGAACAGCGGCGCGCGAATGGCCGCGATCGACACATAAACCAGCCCCCCCACCACCGACGCGCCGAAAAACACCGCCAGCAGCGCCCACCAGCGGAAAATCTCGCCCACGAACTTGCCCATCGCCAGCAGGATGACCACGGCGAACACGGCTTGGGTCAGGGTGTAATGCAGGAACGGATACGTCACGAACCGCATCAGCAATTCGGTGTCAAACGCGCCCAGCCCTGCCTCTTGCCGCCAGTAGTCCGGCCACAGCCCATAGGTTTCAATCGCCGCCGTGCGCCAGCCCACCGCCGCAGCACCGCCCACCGCGCCGCCTCCGCCAAGACTGAAGATCAGCTCCAACGCGATCATCGGCAGCGCCAACGCCCAGACAATCGGCGGCAACGGGTTGATAGGGGCAGCATTGCGGTTGTTCATCGGCGGGTTCTCCTCTGGGGTTGATTGACGCACCCCACCGCCTTCGATAAGCGACAAGCGCAGCTTTTTCCAGCCCGCAGCCCGTTTGGCCTGCAGCACCATCAGATGGAGTTCCCCATGTCCGAGCCGGTCCAAACGCCTCAGACTTTCCCAACCCGCATTTTCTCGGGGATTCAGCCCTCGGGCGGATTGACCCTTGGCAATTATCTGGGCGCGCTGAAGCGCTTTGTGCAAAAGCAGGATGAGGGGATCGAAACGGTCTACTGCCTTGTCGACATGCACGCGATCACCGTCTGGCAAGACCCGGCCAAGCTGCGCCACGCCACGCGTGAGGCGGCTGCGGGCTTTATCGCTGCGGGCATTGATCCGGCGCGCTCGATCCTGTTCAACCAAAGCCAGGTGACAGCCCATGCGGAATTGGCGTGGATTTTCAACTGTGTGGCCCGCATGGGCTGGATGAGCCGGATGACGCAGTTCAAAGACAAGGCGGGCAAGAATTCCGAAAACGTGTCTCTGGGCCTGTTCGCCTACCCGGCTCTGATGGCCGCCGATATTCTGGCCTACAAGGCCACGCATGTGCCGGTGGGCGAAGATCAGAAACAGCATCTGGAACTGGCCCGCGACATCGCGATGAAGTTCAACAACGACTACGGCGTCAACTTCTTTCCGATCACCGAACCGGTGATCGAAGGCGCGGGGACACGGGTGATGTCGCTGCGCGACGGTACGAAGAAAATGTCGAAATCCGACCCTTCCGATCAAAGCCGCATCAACCTGACCGACGATGCCGACACAATCGCCAAGAAATTCCGCAAGGCCAAGACAGACCCGGAACCGCTTCCTGGCGATCTTGATGGATTGAAAGACCGCCCCGACGCCCGCAATCTGGTGAATGTCTACGCCGCCTTGGCCGACATGACGCCCGAAGCGGTGATTGCCCAATACGCCGGCGCGCAGTTCGGCACCTTCAAACCGGCGCTGGCCGATCTGGCGGTGGCAAAACTTTCGCCCATCACCACGCGGATGACCGAACTGATGCAGGACCCCGCCGAAATCGACCGCATTCTTGGCGCAGGCGCCGCCCGCGCCGACGCCATCGCCCGCCCGATCATGGATCAGGTCTACGACATCGTCGGCATGATCCGCTCGCGGCAAATGTGATGCGGTGCCCTGGGGTGGGTCGCCACCTTGGGGATGACGATGCCAAAGCACTTTGCCGATGTGGTCTGTAAAATCACCTTTCCGAACGGGAAAATCCACATCGGCAAAGACATCGGCCGTGATGGCCACTCGCTGCGGTATTTCGGCGCGTGGAACAATCTGGCGGTGGCGGCGGATTTCAGCAAAGATCAGCTGCGCAGTCCGACCCTGCGCAAGGATATCCTGTTTGAAAGCGACGACAAAGCCCAGGTCACAAGGATGGAAAGCCAGTTGACCCTTGAACACCGCGCCTGCAACCCGGTGATCGGCTATAACGGCAGTCACAGACGGTCACGGCACCTGTGATGCTGCGCAGGCTGGCCCGGACCATGCTGCTTTTGGCCTTTGCGGCATCGCTGGCCAGCACCACCCTGACGGCGGCGCGGATTGCGTCTGATCCACTGATCACGCCCTTTGCCGAAGCAGCGGCGGATCAGATCGTGGCAGCCACCAACCGCATGCTGGCGCAGGCGGCCACCCCTGAAACCCTGCGCGCCCACATCAGCAACCGTCTGGCCGAAGAGCCGCGCAACTGGCTGGCACTGGATGCCCTTGTCGCTTTGGCCGCTGAACGCGCCATCCCGTTGCCCGACGATCTGACCGATACGCTGCAAATCGCGCGCGAGGATGACCACGGCTACTACGCCCAAGCCACCTCTTGCGCCGCCTGCGCCTATGATCCGGCAGAATGCAACCTGTCGCAGGTGATGATCTGTCAGGCCCCTATCGCCCTGTCCCCCATCGGTGACATCACCGGCATCACCCGCGCGGGCGTGGCCTATGCCACCGGGGCCGAGGTGGATCAGATCGACCTTGCCTTGTCGGTGGTGGGGTTGGGGGCGACTGCGGCCGTCCTGGCTTCGGGCGGGTCATCCGTGGTGGTCAAGGCGGGCGCGGGGCTTGCGAAACTGGCGCGGCGGATGGGGCGGCTTTCGCCCCGGCTGGTGGGCATGGCCACGGACGCCGTGCGCGGCGGTGTCGACTGGGCGCGCCTGCCTGCCGTGCGCAGCCTTGATGACCTGACGGCGGCCATCCGCGCCGACGCTTTTGCCCCCCTGACCAACACTCTGGCTGACCTTGAGCGCCTGCGCGCCGCGACCAGCACCACCACCGCGTTGCACCTGCTCCCGCTGGTCGATGACGCCACCGATGCCAACCGCCTTGCCCGCGCGGCCAAAGCGCTGGGGCCGAAACTGACGGGCCGGGCCGAGGTGCTGGGCAAGGCCCGCCTTTTTCGCGCCACGTTGCGGGTGTCGGAAACCGGCTGGGCGCTGGTGTCGGGTCTGGCGGGGCTGATGTTATCGGTGGCGATGATGCTGGCGGGGATGGTGCAACACCGCCTGCTGCATCTCTTGCGCCGCAGGCTGCGCGCGTGAACCGTCACGGAATCGATTCATCACGCTGCCATGGTCCGTCTCGGGCGCATCAGCCCCGTCTGTCCCCGCTAGATGGCCCACCCCATCAGGGCAGCGCCCCCAGACCTGCCCCCAAGACCAGTCCCCGGTCTGGGGGCTTTTTTTGCGCATGCGCTGTACGCGGATGGCCCTGTGGCCTGCGGCAGTGGGCCCCTATGTTTGGACAACGCAACCGGGCCAAAGGAGGCCACCATGTCCAGCATCCATCCTGAAACCCGCGTCGGTCATGTCCACCTGAAAGTGGCAGACCTCAACCGTGCGATCGGATTTTATTCCGGAATCCTCGGCTTTGGCGTGACGCAGCATTACGGGCGGCAGGCGGCCTTCCTGTCGGCAGGCGATTATCACCACCACATCGGCCTGAACACCTGGGACAGCATGGGCGGCACCCCGCCGCCGCCGGGCCACACCGGCCTTTATCACACCGCCTTTGTATTCCCCGACCGCGCCGCACTGGCGCAGGTGCTGAAACGTCTGCTCGATGCGCATTACCCGCTGGACGGGGCCGCCGATCATGGCGTGTCCGAGGCGATCTATCTGACCGACCCGGACGGCAACGGCGTCGAACTCTACCGGGATCGGGCCAAGGCCGACTGGCCCCGCAAGCCCGATGGCAGCCTTGCGATGACCAACGCCCCGCTTGATCTGGCCGCTCTGCTGGCCGAATCCGACTGACACAGGCGGCGGAACCCTGCCCATCCAGACCGCACCCTGGCAAGGTTCCGCCCGTCTTTCCCCATCCTCTGTGCCCAAATATCCCCGCCGGAGGCACCAAAAGTTTCTTTCTTTTCTGACCGTTGAACTGATCGGGGCGCGCCGTGCGCCCCAGATGCCGGCCCGACCCGCGATCCAGCCACGTACAGCCCCCCTTTTCCACACGCGCGCCAAATGCTTAACCTTGCCGTCAAACAAGGAGAACAGCATGGCCTTCGGTAAATCCATCCGCACCTTTTGGGACGGGCGCTGGCATGATGGCGATCTGGCGGTGATGAAGGCCGCCGATCATGGCATCTGGCAGGGCACCTCGGTGTTCGACGGCGCGCGCTATTTTGATGGCATGTGCCCCGACCTTGATCTGCACTGCGCGCGGGTGAACCGCTCCGCCGAGGCGCTGATGATCACCCCCACCTGTGCCCCCGAAGACATGGCGGCGATCATCCGTGAGGGATTGCAGGGCTTTGGCCCCGGTCAGGCGGTGTATATCCGGCCGATGTACTGGGCGTTGCATGGCTCTGACCTGGGCATCGCGCCCCTGCCCGGCGCCACCGGATTTGCGATTTCTCTGGAAGAGGTCGCCATGCCAGCCGCCGATTTTGCCACCACCGTCACCCGCACCCGCTTTCGCCGCCCGGTGCTGGAGGATGCGGTCTGCAACGCCAAGGCGGGCTGCCTTTACCCCAACAACGC
>CAZCFC010000171.1:0-6697 GCA_964497815.1 uncultured Cypionkella sp. | reverse complement strand
TGTCGCAAAGACCCCAAGCGCATAGTAAGCGGCTGCCCAGATCCAGACCCCCGCCGTCACAACACCCAAGACCCAAATCGAAACGCCCGCCAAAAGCACCACCAGTTTGGGCCGGTGCGGTTCGCGGACCAGCCAGCCGTGGGCATATTCAAACGCGACTTCCATCAGCATCGCCGCCACAGCCGCCAGAGTGATATTGGTCACCAACAATCCGGTGCCAACGGCGATTTGAATGAACATTTCCTGGCCCCGACTGTCTTGGATCCTGGTATCAAGGATCTTGTTGGCTGATGAAAATCAAGGTTATTTCCGCAATTTGTCCTGCTGGAATACGCAACCTGCCCGGTGCGGCATCTGGACTCCGGCCGTCTGACCCCCTATCTCAGGCGTATCATGGCCGAGAAATCTGATCCCAACTCAAAACTGATCGCTGAAAACCGCCGCGCGCGGTTCGATTATGCCATCGAGTCTGATCTTGAGGCTGGAATCATGCTGTTCGGGTCCGAGGTAAAGTCGCTGCGCAAGGGCGGTTCCAACATCGCGGAAAGCTATGCAAGCGTTGAGGGCGGCGAACTGTGGCTGATCAACGGCTACATTGCACCCTACACCCAGGCCAACCTGTTCCCCCACGACGAACGCCGCCGCCGCAAGCTGCTGGTGTCGAAGAAGGAACTGTCGCGGCTGTGGAATGCGGTCGGACGCGAAGGCATGACGATCGTGCCGATGAAAATGTATTTCAACGACCGCGGAATCGTTAAGATCAAGCTGGGCGTTGCCAAGGGCAAAAAGCTGGCGGACAAGCGCGAAACCAGCGCGAAACGCGATTGGGATCGCCAAAAAGCCCGTATCATGAAGGAAGGCCATCGCGGCTGATCCTGCGCGCTTTGGCGATTTTGTGACCAAAGGTTATTGATCTGACAGAATTCCCCCTATCCGGGCTGCCGCATCTTGCGCAGAAACACCGGGTTAACCGCCGCGCCGATCAACGGCCGGCAATGGAAGGGAAGGAACGAGTATCATGGACGTGAACCTTATTATCCAACTGGTTGCTGGTGCGATTGGTGGCAACGCCGCCGGGGCTTTGCTGAAAAATCTTAACCTTGGTACGCTGGGCAACTCGATTGCCGGTATTCTGGGTGGCGGTCTGGGCGGCCAGATTTTGGGTATGCTGGGCGGCGCTGGCGCGGTGGCTGCGGGTGGCACCGACATAGGCTCGATCCTTGCATCGCTGGCCTCGGGCGGTGTCGGCGGTGGCGCGGTTATGGCGATTATCGGCACTGTCAAAAACATGATGGCCAAGACGTAATATTCTTGCGCGGGCGTGTCAGACGCCCGCGCCGCCCTTGCCTGATGGCCCCCTTCGGTTTAGGTGGTTTCTATCCGATTTGAGAGGCCGCCGATGACCCCCTCCCCCTTTGATGACCCCAAAACACTGGTGTCCACCGAATGGCTGGCCGCCCATCGCGCCGACCCTGATCTGCGCATTCTGGATGCAAGCTGGTATCTGCCCGACGCAGGCCGCAATGCGCTGGCCGAGTATCAGGCCGCTCACATCCCCAATGCGCGCTTTTTCGACATCGACGCCATCACCGACAGCCGCTCTGACCTGCCGCACATGGCCCCGCCGCCTGAAAAGTTCATCAGCCGCATGCGCGCGATGGGCATCGGTGACGGCCATCAGGTGGTGATCTACGACGGCGCGGGCCTGTTTTCCGCCGCTCGGGTGTGGTGGACCTTCCGTTTGATGGGCAAGATGGACGTGGCCGTTCTGGACGGTGGATTTCCGAAATGGCGGGCCGAGGGGCGCGAGATTGAAGACATGCCCCCGATCGTGCGCGACCGTCATATGACCGTCAGCCGCCAGAACCATCTGGTCAAGGATGTCACCCAAGTCGCCCATGCTGCCAAACTGGCCGAGGCGGAAATCATTGATGCCAGGTCCGCGGCGCGCTTCAAGGGCGAGGCCCCCGAACCCCGCGCAGGTCTGCGGTCTGGCCATATTCCGGGGTCAAAAAACGTGCCCTTCGCCACCATGCTGAACGGCGATGGCACCATGAAGCCGCCTGCCGAATTGCGCGCGGTGTTCGAAGCCGCCGGGGTAAATCTGGCCAAGCCTGCCATCACCTCTTGCGGGTCTGGCGTGACGGCGGCGGTTCTGTCGCTTGCGCTGGAACGCATCGGCCACCGCAACCATGCGCTCTATGACGGCTCTTGGGCCGAATGGGGCATGTACGATGACCTCGCGGTCGAAAAGGGATAAGTTATGCTGGAAAATCTGAACCCGCAGCCGCAGGACAAGATCCTGCAATTGATTGCCATGTTTCGTGACGATCCGCGCACGGATAAAATTGACCTTGGCGTTGGTGTCTACAAGGACGCAACCGGCCTGACCCCGGTGATGCGCGCCGTGAAAGCCGCCGAGAAAAAGCTGTGGGAAATCGAGAAAACCAAGACCTACACCGGCCTTGCGGGCGAGCCTGCCTATAATGCGGCGATGCTTCAGATGATTCTGGGCGATGGGTATGCCGACCGCGCGGCGTCTGTCGCCACGCCAGGCGGGACGGGCGCGATCCGTCAGGCGCTGGAACTGATCCGTCTGGCAAGCCCCACGGCCACCGTCTGGCTTTCGAACCCGACCTGGCCGAACCATCCCTCGATCATCAAGTATCTTGGTATGAAGATGGCCGACTACCGCTATTTCGACGCTGAAACCCGGGGCATCGACTTTGCTGGGTTGATGGCTGATCTGGCTGGGGTACAGGCAGGCGATGCGGTTCTGCTGCATGGCTGCTGCCACAACCCGACAGGCGCAAACCTGACCGCCGATCAATGGGCGCAGGTTGCGGCCCTGCTTTTGGCGAAAGGGGCCATTCCCTTTGTTGACCTTGCCTATCAGGGCTTTGGCGACGGATTGGAGGAAGACGCAGCCGCGACCCGCATGATCGCAGCCACCTTCCCCGAGGTGCTGATCGCCGCGTCGTGCAGCAAGAACTTTGGCATTTACCGCGAACGCACTGGCATTCTGATTGCCTTGGGCGAAGCCACCCGCCGCGCCGTCACTCAAGGCAATCTGAACTTCCTCAATCGCCAGAACTACAGCTTTCCGCCCGATCACGGCGCGCGTCTGGTGACCATGATCCTGGAGGATGACGCGCTGCGCGCCGACTGGAAGGCAGAGCTGGAAGAGGTCCGACTGAACATGCTGACCCTGCGCACATCTTTGGCCGATGCGCTGCGCCAAGCCACCAATTCGGACCGTTTCGATTTTGTCGCCACCCACCGCGGCATGTTCAGCCGCCTTGGGCTGACCGAGGCACAGGTGAATGTGCTGCGCGAAAAGCATGGCATCTACATGGTCGGGGATTCCCGCATCAACATTGCAGGCCTGAATGCCAAAACCGTGCCGATTCTGGCCGCCGCGATTGCCTCTGTGGCCAACTGAACCGACTCGGGCCTTGGATCACCCCAAGGCCCGTTTCGCCCGCTGCGATTGCAGGGCAACGGCCATTCCGGCACCCGCGATCATCGCAATACCCAGCAGGCTTATCCCATTCGGCACATGCCCGAACACCAGCCAGCCCAGCAGCGCGGCCCAGACCAGATGCAGATAGTTGACCGGGGCCAACAAGGACGCCGGAGCCTCGCGGTAGGCCGCTGTAAACAGAAAGTGCCCCGCCGTCGCCAGCGCCCCAAGTGCCACCACCAAAGCCACATCCCATCCCTGCGGCAAGGGCCCGTCCAGCGACCAAAGCGCCAGACCGCAGAACACCAGGGTGCCCACCAATGCCGTGTGGAACAGCAGTGCGTTCGTTGTCTCGGTCTTGGCAAGTACCCGCGTCAGCAGATGGTAGCCCGTCGACAGCACCGCGTTCAGCACAGCCAGCGCCACGCCCAACAAATCCAGCCCGGACCCCGGCCGCACGATCAGCAGCACGCCCGCAAAGCCCACTGCTGCCCCAATCCAGCCCGCCCGCGTCGCGTGTTCTGCCAACAGTGGTCCGGACAGAAACATCACCAGAAATGGCGCAAGGTAGATGATGGCAACGGTTTCACCCAACGGCATCAGGCGCAGCGCCATCATCATGCTTAACGACGCCGCCGCCAGACACAGGCCGCGCAGAAGCACCAGACCCGTCCGCTGCGTCTTCCACAACGTCGCCCCTTGTGATGGACCCAACACCGCCGCCAACAGCCCCAGATTGACAGTATAGCGCGCAGCAAGGATCAGCGGTGCCGCGTAAAGCGCCACCAATGCCTTGCCGACCGCATCTGCCAGCGCAAAGAAAAGCACCGCTGCCATCACCAATAGCACGCCCTTCAGCGCGTTGCCTTCTGCCATGCTGCCCCCCCCACAGTTGCCCTTCTATAGCAGTGGACGTACCCTGCGATAATACGGCATTATCGGCATGAACCCATGAAACGGCTACATGAATGCAGCGCGAAACCATCAGTGACCTTGTGGCTTTCCTTGCCGTCGCCCGTGAAGCCAGCTTTACCCGCGCGGCTGTGAAGCTTGGCCTGTCGCAGTCAGCCCTCAGTCACATCATCCGGGGGCTGGAATCACGCATGGGCCTGCGTCTACTGGCCCGCACCACCCGCAGCGTCGCCCCCACAGCCGCAGGCGCGCGGCTGCTGGAAACGTTGGGGCCGCGCCTGGATGAGATTGACGCCGAACTGCTTGCGCTGTCTGCCCTGCGCGACACACCGGCCGGCACCATCCGCCTTACTTGCGGCGACAATGCCGCCGATACCGTCATCCTGCCGCAACTGCCCGGCTTTCTGACCGCTTATCCGCTGATCAAAGTGGAAATCGCCATCGACTACGGCTTGACCGATATTGTCGCGGCTGGCTTTGACGCCGGTATCCGGATGGGAGAGCAGGTGGCAAAAGACATGATCGCGGTTCCGGTCGGTCCGCCCCTGCGTATGGCGGTCGTGGGGGCTAGGTCATATTTCGCGGGGCACCCCGCACCGATTATTCCGCAAGACCTGACCGATCACGCCTGCATCAACCTGCGCCTGCAAACCCAAGGAGGTCTGTACGCGTGGGAGTTTGCCAAGGACGGCCGCGACCTGCGGGTGAAAGTGGATGGCCAGATCATCTGCAACCGCAGTCCTCAGATGCGTCTGGCCGCATTGATGGGATTGGGGCTGGCCTATGTGCCGCTGGACAGCGTGGCGGATGATCTGGCAGCGGGCCGTCTGCAACAGGTGCTTGCCGATTGGTGCCATCCATTTTCGGGGTATCACCTGTATTACCCCAATCGCCGCCAACCCTCGGCTGCCTTCGCGCGGTTGGTGGAAACTCTGCGCGCATAGAAAACGGCCCGCAGGTTTCCCCACGGGCCGCCTTTTCAGTCCGAAAGCTTACATGTTGTAAGCGCGCTCGCCATGCTCGGCCAGATCAAGGCCTTCGCGTTCGACATCATTGGCCACCCGCAAACCGATCACCAGATCAACCAGCTTGTAAAGAATGGCCGAACCGATCCCCGAAAAGGCGATGGTGAACAACACGGCCTTCGCTTGGGCCATGATCATGAACGCCCCGTCATAGGCCGCGATTTGCAGCGTGCCGGGAACCGACAGATAGTCCGGCACACCAGCGCCGCCCAGAGCCGGGTTCACCAGGATCCCCGTGGCCAGCGCCCCGATGATGCCGCCCAGGCCGTGAATGCCGAAGACATCAAGGCTGTCGTCCAGTTTGAAGATATTCTTGACATAGGCCACGAAGAAAAAGCAGGCGACCCCCGCCACAAGACCCAGAACCAGCGACCCCATCGGCCCCGCGAAACCCGCCGCAGGCGTCACCGCAACCAAGCCCGTGACAACGCCCGACACCAGACCCAGCAGCGATGGCTTACCCTTCAGCGCCCATTCCGCAAACATCCAGGCGACGCCACCCGCTGCCGTGGCAACGAAGGTGTTCATGATGGCAAGCGCGGTCACGGCGTTGGATTCAAGGTTGGACCCGGCATTGAAGCCAAACCAGCCAACCCACAGCAGAGCCGCGCCGATCATCGTCATGGTCAGCGAATGCGGCGCCATCGACTCTTTGCCGTAACCGATGCGCTTGCCCAGCATGACGGCACCAACAAGACCGGCGACACCGGCGTTGATATGCACAACCGTGCCGCCCGCAAAGTCCAGCGCGCCCCAGTTCCACAGCATTCCGTTCGCTGCCAGATTGGCATCGGCCGCCGCAACACCCGCCGCATCACCCGCAGCTTCGGCAATCAGCTTCAGCGTTTGTTGCTCGGCCAGGAAGTCCGGGCCGCCCCACCACCAGACCATGTGGGCCATCGGGAAGTAGATGAACGTGACCCACAGGATCACAAACACGATCAGCGCCGAAAACTTGATCCGCTCGGCAAACGCGCCGACGATCAATGCGGGCGTGATGCAGGCAAAGGTCATCTGAAACGCGATAAAGGTGTACTCGGGCAGCCAGATGCCGTTCGAAAAGGTCGGAACCAACGAGGTCACATCAACGCCTGCAAGGAAAGCTTTGGAAAAGCCGCCCACATAGGCATCCATCGACCCGCCATAGCTGAACGCCAGGGAATAGCCGTAAGTCACCCAGATAATCGCCACCACGGCGACGATCGCAAAGACCTGTGTCAGCACCGACAGCATGTTCTTGCTGCGCACCAGGCCGCCATAGAACAGTGCAAGGCCCGGAATGGTCATCAAAAGGACC
>CAZCFC010000170.1:5438-6705 GCA_964497815.1 uncultured Cypionkella sp. | reverse complement strand
CCGTGATGAGCGCGGGTCATGTGCAACAGATCGGCAGTCCGCGCGACATCTACGAAACCCCGGCCAACCGCTTTGTTGCTGATTTCATTGGTGAAACGAACCTTCTTGCAGTCACCGTCGAGACTATCGCGCAGGGGGTGGCGACTGTGCTTCTGCCCGGTGGCCATCGCATTTTCTGCCCCGCCGGGGCGGGCACCGGCCCGGGCCATCTGTCGATCCGCCCCGAACGCCTGTCTCTTGTGCCCACCGGCGGCGACCTTGAGGCGGTGGTGGAACGTGTGGTTTATCTTGGCACCGATCTGCAAATTCTGGCACGACTTGAGGGCGGCACCGCGTTTCACATCCGCCTGCAAAACTCGGCGCGGGTTGCGCCTCCTGCCGCTGGCTCGCGGGTGGGATTGCAGCTTGAGGAGGGGGCCGCGCGCCTGTTGGCCGACTGATGGCCGCGCAGTTGCCCCCAACCGCAGGTGACGGTGACAGCGCCTATCGCGGGCTGTTGACGCCGCTGTTGCTGCCCACATGGGTGGTGATCGGCACCTTCATGTTGCTGCCCGTGATCCTGATGGCGGTCTATTCCTTTCTGACCAAAGAGTTCCGCGGCGGTGTGATCTGTGATTTCACCACCGCCGCCTACGACCAGTTTTTCGTCACCCGCGGCCTGTTCGGGGACGAGCCTGCACAGATCGAATGGACCTATATCGGCATCTTCTGGCGGTCCATCTGGCAGGCTTCGACGGCGACGCTGATCTGCCTTGTGATCGGATTTCCGACGGCGTGGTTCATTGCCACAAGGCCCGCGCAAAGCCGGGGCACCTGGCTTTTCCTGATCACCATTCCCTATTGGGTCAACCTTTTGATCCGCACCGTCAGCCTGAAATTCCTGATCCGCGACAACGGCCCATTGAACGAAGTGCTTCTGTCCCTGGGCGCCATCACCGACCCCCTGCCTTTGGTCAACACCAATCTTGCCGTACAATTGGGCCTTTTTTACAGTTACTTGCCCTTCATGGTGCTGCCGCTCTACGCTGCTGTCGAAAGGTACAACTTTGCGCTCTCCGAGGCCGCCGCCGATCTTTACGCCAGCCGCTGGGTGGTCCTGCGCGAGATCGTTCTGCCCATCGTCCGCCCCGGTCTGATTGCCGGCTGCATTCTGGTGTTTGTGCCATCGCTGGGTGCGTTTCTGGCGCCCGACCTGCTGGGCGGGGCGAAAACCTTCATGATCGGCAGTCTGATCGAAGAGCAATTCAAGGGCAGCCAGGGCAACTGG
>CAZCFC010000170.1:0-5428 GCA_964497815.1 uncultured Cypionkella sp. | reverse complement strand
CGTGCTGCTGTTTTACGCCCGCGCCGCCGGGCGGGAGGGGACGAAATGAAGGGCGTGCGCCATTACCCGGGCTTTCATGCCATCACGCTGGGGTGTCTGTTCATTCTTTATGCGCCCTTGCTGGTGGTGACGATCTACAGCTTCAACGGCTCCAGCTCGATCACCAACTGGGGCGGGATTTCGCTGCGCTGGTATGTCGATGTCTTCACCGGGCCCGAGGCGGGGCGGTTCGGAATGGCGGCGTGGAACTCGCTGACCATCGCGCTGATTGCCGCCACCACCAGCACGGCGATTGCCACGGCGGCGGCGGTGGCGATGGTGCGGGGCGGCAAATTCCGCGGCAAATCCGCAACCTTTACCCTGATCAACCTGCCCCTGATGGTACCGGAAATCGTCACCGCCGTGGCGACGCTGATCTTATTCTCGGTGATCGGGCTGGTGCCGGGCTATCTGACCATCCTGATCGCCCATATCACATTTTGCATCCCCTTTGCCTATCTGCCCATTGCCGCGCGTCTGCAAGGCATTGAATCCACGTATGAACAAGCTGCCCGCGACCTTTACGCCACCCGCGGTCAGGCCTTCCGGCTGATCCTGCTGCCCTTGATGGCACCGGGGGTCTTGTCGGGCTATCTGCTGGCTTTCATCATCAGCCTTGACGATTTCATAATCACCAATTTCGTCAAGGGTGCGGGCATGGAAACCCTGCCCACGGCTATTTTCGGATCGGTCAAACAGGGGATCAAGCCGAACATCATGGCGATTTCCACCCTGATGCTGGCCACCTCTGTGCTGTTTGTAACGTTGTCTTACCTGATCAACCGCAAGGGCCAAACCGCCCCCAAATAAAGGACTGCTGCCATGCGCCTGCTATTGTCCACCGCCGCCCTGCTGGCCCTTGCCAGCGCCGCCCAAGCCGAGGGCAAGTTGTCGGTTTACCACTGGTTCGAGTATATCCCCCAAGAGCTGGTCGACAAGTTTCAGGCCGAAACCGGCATTGAAGTGACCATCGACACCTACGATTCCAACGAGTCGATGCTGGCATCGCTGAAGGCGGGCAAGCTGGGGCAGTATGATGTCGCCGTGCCTGCCGATTTCATGGTGGGCATCATGGCCGCCGATGGCATGTTGGACAGCTTTACCCCCGCCGAGGTGCCAAACCACGCCAACATCGCGCCGCAATGGATGGACGTGCCGTTTGATCCCGGCCGCGTGCATTCGATCCCCTATCAGTGGGGCTCGACCTCCTTCGCCGTGAACCGCGATGTCTACAAGGGCGACATCTCAAGCCTCGGCATCATCTTCAACCCGCCGGACGAGCTGAAGGGCAAGATCAACGTGCTGGACAGCCAGAATGAGGTGCTGATCCTTGGCAGCCTGTATCTGGGCATCCCGCAATGCTCGACCGACCGCGCGCAACTCAAGGCGCTGAACGACATGCTGCTGGCAGCCAAACCGCATTGGGCTTCGTTCGGATCCGATACCGCCAAAGACGTTCTGGTGTCGGGCGATGCGGCGTCTGGGATGATCTACATCGGCTTTTCCTCCAAGGCGCGGGCCGAGGGCGTGAATTTCGAATATTCCTTCCCCAAGAAATGCAACGTGCGGTGGATGGACAATGTGGTCTTGCTGAAAGACGCGCCCAACCGCGAAAATGCTTTGAAATTCCTGAACTTCCTGCTGGTTCCTGAAAACGCAGCCGCCGTCACCAACTATGCCGCCTATACCTCGGGCGTCACCGGGGTTGAGCCGTTCCTGAACGAGGTGATCAAGACCAGCCCGGAAAACAATCCGCCCGCTGACGCCACACCGGGGGTGTTTGCACAGGCCTGCGATCAGGAAACCCAAAAGCTGTACGACGCAATCTGGACCAATCTGAAGAAATAACCCTGCCGGCCCGGTGGCAACGCCGGGCCGCATCCACCGCATCAGAACGCGCCCTCTCGGGGCCGGGAGTCTGCTTATGGCCATCCTCTGTGTCCAAATATCCTGCGGGGGTCCGGGGGTGCAAAACCCCCGGCGCTGCATGCAAAGACCCGCACCATGAGGGTCGCGCTCTGGCAAGGCCCCTCGCCGGCGGGCAATGACCTGCAGGCCGATACTGTGTTGCAACAGGCGCTGATGGCGGCGGGGGCAATGGGGGCGGCCGTGCTGGTTGCGCCCGAAGTTTACCTGCCCGGCTACAATCAGGACACTATCGCCGCCTGCGCCCTGACCCGGTCACAGGTTGAAACCCGGCTGGCAGGGCTTTGCCGCAAGGCGGGGTGCGGGCTGGTGGTGGGCTATGGCGAACGCGCGGCAGATGCCGTTCACAACGCCGCCATTGCCTTGGATGCGCAGGGCAAGCCGCTGGCGCATTATCGCAAGCTTCAGCTTTACGGCTCACGCGAAAACGCGATCTATGCCGCCGGAGACGCCTATACCACCTTCGATCTGCTTGGGCGCAAAGCGGCGCTGCTGATCTGCTATGACATTGAATTTGCACCACATGTGGCCGCATTAGCCGCGATGGGCGTGACGCTGATCCTTGTGCCGACCGCGAATATGCAGCCCTTCACCCATGTCGCGGCGCACACCGTGCCCGCCATGGCCGCCAATCATGGCCTTTCGATCGTCTACGCCAACTACTGCGGGATCGAAGGCGATCTGACCTATGTCGGCTCCAGCCTGATCGCTGGGCCGCACGGCGAGGTGTTGGCGCAGGCGGGTGCGGGCGCGGCCCTGCTGATTGCCGATCTGCCGGAAGACGACCCGGCCCGCCTGTCCACCCAGTTCCGCGATTTGCGCAAGGTCTGACATGTCCCGTGACCCCCGTTATGACATCCTGTTTGAACCGCTGAAAATCGGCCCCAAGACCGCGAAGAACCGCTTTTATCAGGTGCCGCACTGCAATGGCGGCGGCTATCGGGACCCGTCGGCGGTGGTCGAAATGCGCCGCACCAAGGCCGAGGGCGGCTGGGGGGTGATCTTCACCGAACAGACCGAGATTCACCCGACATCCGAGATCACCCCGTTCATCGAGCAACACCTGTGGGAGGACAAGGACATCCCGGCCCTTGCCCGCATGGCCGAAGCGATGAAGTCACATGGTGCGCTGGCGGGCATCCAACTGGCCTATTCCGGCATCAACGGCCCCAATCTGTACAGCCGCGAGGTGCCCTTGGCAGTGACGGGCGGTCCGATCCTGACCTTTACCTCTGACCCGGTACAGGCCCGCACGATGGACCGCGAAGACATCCGCGATCTGCGCCGCTGGTTTCGCAATGCGTTCCGGCGCAGTCAGACGGCAGGGTTTGATCTGATCTGCCTTTACGGTGCGCATGGCTTTGGCATCCTGCAACATTTCCTGTCGCGCGCCACCAATCAACGCACAGACGAATACGGCGGCAGCCTTGAAAATCGCGCCCGGTTTCTGCGCGAGATTGTGGACGAAGCACGTGAGCAAACAAGGGGAGAGATGGCAATTTCCCTGCGTCTGTCGCTGCATGAGGCCGGGGCGATGGGGTTTTCCAACGCCGAGGTCCGCGATTTCATCGAAATGCACGGCGATTTGCCCGATATCTGGGATCTGGCGCATGGAACATGGGAGCAATGTTCGGGGACATCACGCTTCAAGGCAGAAGGCGCGCAAGAGGATCTGGTGCGCGGGATCAAGGCTTTGACATCGAAACCCGTGGTCGGGGTGGGTCGGTTCACATCCGCCGATGCGATGGTGCGGCAGATCAAGACAGGGGTGCTGGATTTCATCGGTGCCGCGCGGCCTTCGATTGCCGATCCTTTCCTGCCGCTGAAAATCGAGCAGGGCCGCTTTGACGACATCCGCGAATGTATCGGCTGCAACATCTGCGTGTCGGGCGACATGACGGGCGGAATTTCACGCTGCACCCAGAACACCGCCTTAATGGAGGAATGGCGCAAAGGCTGGCACCCCGAACGCGCGCGGGCCAAGGGTGCATCCGAAACGGTGTTGATCGTCGGCGCGGGACCAACCGGGCTTGAGGCGGCGCTGGCCTTGGGCAAACGTGGCTACCAAGTGACGCTGGCCGAGGCAACAACGGTTCTGGGCGGTCGGGTGGCACGGGAACGCGGGTTGCCGGGCTTGCAGGCCTGGGGTCGGGTGGCAGACTATCGCACGGGGCAACTGGCACCGATGCCCAATGTGCAGATCTACCGCGACAGCCGTCTGACACCCCAGGACGTGCTTGCGATGGGGGCCGAGCATGTGGCGATTGCCACAGGTGCGACGTGGCGGCGGGATGCGGTGGCGCGGTTGCATCTGCACCCGATCCCGACCGCCGCCGGGATGCCGATCTTTACGCCCGATGATGTGATGGCGGGGACTGCGCCTGCGGGGGGGCGTGTGGTGCTGTATGATGATGATCATTTCTACATGGGATCGGTTGTGGCCGAGGCGCTGGTGGCGCGCGGCTGCGCGGTAGAGTTTGTGACCCCTGCCGTGAAAGTGGCCGAGTGGACGGACAACACGTTAGAGCAAGGCACCATCATGCGGCGGTTGCTTGACCTCGGTGTGACGGTGCATCTGTCCAAAGCCCCCGAGGCGATTGGCACGGGCGAGGTCAGCCTTGGTTGCACCTGGACCGGCAAGCTGACCACCCTGCCCTGCGATGCGGTGGTGATGGTGACATCACGATCACCCAACGACGGACTTTTTCAGTCGGCACGGGCGATGGATTGGCAAAGCGCGGGAATCAAATCCTTGAAGTTGATCGGAGATGCCGCTGCGCCTGGTCCCATCGCCTGGGCAACATATGCCGGGCGCCGCTATGCCGAGGAACTGGACGCGGCTCCGGTGGGCGATGATCTGGCGTTCCGACGCGAAATTGCGGATCTGTCGCATGAAGGATCGCTCTTGCCGTGACACGTGGATGGGTGGCCGTGGCAAGGCCCTTGGCGCAAGGGAAGGCCGAAGTTGCGCCCTGATCTGGGCCCTGATCTGGGCGCGTCGGGGCCGCAGGTGCCGTCAGCCCCCGATCACCTGATCCGCCACCGCCCCCGACCGCAGCATATCGGCCAGCGTCAGCGATTCGATGATCACAAGATAGGACCAGAACACATCAGCAAACACCTTGCGGATGCGGCAGGTTTCCTCATCGGTGCAATCATCACAGCGCTGATAGGCGCGGCGTGACAGGCAGGCCAGCGGCGCGATCGGCCCGTCAATCAGCCGCAGCAGTTCCGAGATCGAGATTTCCCCAGGCGGTTTGATCAGTTGGTATCCGCCCGAGCGCCCCCGGGTCGAAGCGATGATCCCGGCGTTGCGCACCTCAAGCAGGATGTGTTCAAGAAACCGTTTGGGCGCGCCAGACCGCTTGGCAATGACTTCAATCGTCAGGGCTTCGGGTGCAGGTTTGGCGGCCTCATCGGCCAGAACCAACAGCGCCTTGAGGGCGTATTTCATTTTCTGGGT
>CAZCFC010000169.1:0-6709 GCA_964497815.1 uncultured Cypionkella sp. | reverse complement strand
GGCCGGTGGGGGCAGATCAGTTGACCAGTTTCAAATATCTGGTCACGGGTGATGGGACGATTCGCGGCTGATCCGGGGGGACTAGAAGCTGAGCCTGATTTCGCCCTCGCGGATTTCGGCGGTCAGGCGGCGGTGCTGGCGGGCGAATTCATCGGGCACCAACAGGAACTGCACCTGGGACGGCGCCACATCCGGCGCGGCACCGGGTGTGATCAGGCATTCCCACAAATCGACGTCCAGCTTCATTTTCGAGGCACTGGCCACCAGCGTCCAACGGGCGTCCCCCCGTTCGATGCTGATGCGCCCGCCGTAGGGCAGGGCGGATTCGGCGCATTGCAGCAACAGAAACACCAGTTTCACATCGCGGCGCGGCAGGTCGGGGGGGCTGGCCCAATCGACCGAAACGCGCCCGCCCTGCGTCATGTCTGCCAGAATCGACATCACTTCAGTGCGCCCGATCCTTTGATCGACACCACAAACGCCAAAGGCCACGCGGAAAAAACGGATGCGGGCATTGGCATGGGCCACGCTGTCGCTGATCAGCGCTATTTCAGGCCCCTTTGCCGCGCCATCCATCAACATCAACTCTATCCCGTTGCCGATGGCGCCAATCGGGCTGATAAGATCGTGGCAGATACGCGAGCCGACCAGTGCGGCAAGATCAGGTTTGTCGTGCAAGGGTGTCTCCTTCACGGCGCAAAGGGGGTGGGAATGACAGCATTACTGGAACCGGGAATGATGGTGCGCCACCCGTCGCAGCCCGATTGGGGGCTGGGCCAGGTGCAATCCAACATCAATGGCCGGGCTACGGTGAATTTCGAACATGCGGGCAAGGTGGTGATCGACCTTAAAGAAGTGACGCTGCTGCGGGACTATCTCAGTTGACGCAGGGTGTCGTTAATATGGGGTTAACACAACTGCGGATTACCGGGCATTGCTGCGGCTGTGGTCTGGCCGGTTGCATTGCCCCGGGCCGCGTCCTAAGTCATTCCTGCAAGACCTGATCCGGATCAGACCGCCACAATGCGTGACGAAGATACAGCATTCATCCTCCGTCTTGCGGAAACCCCGCGTGATCTGCAGGCGGCGCAGCGGTTGCGCTACCGCGTTTTCGTGCAGGAACTGGGCGGTAGCGGCCCCATGGTCGACCACGCGAACCAGTTGGAGCGCGATGAGTTCGACCCGTTCTTTGATCACCTGTTGTTGATCGACCCCCGCCGGGATGCGGATGATCTGGCCGATGTGGTGGGCGTTTACCGCCTGTTGCCATCCGACCGGCTGACCCAGTCGGGACGGTTCTACTCGGAAGGGGAGTATGATCTGACGGTGCTGAAGGAGTCGGGACGGCGGTTGCTGGAACTGGGCCGGTCCTGCGTGCAGCCCGAGTACCGCGGCGGGGCGGCGATGTTGTTGATGTGGAACGCTTTGGCCGATTACGTGCTGGAGCGGGGGATCGAGATATTGTTTGGCACCGCGTCGTTCCACGGCACCGAGACCGGGGCTTTGGCGCAGTCCTTGTCCTATCTGCACCACAACCACCTTGCGCCGCCCGCCTTGCGCGTGACGGCCCGTCCGGCGCATCGGGCCGAGATGAACCTGATTGCGCCCGCGCAACTGGACCGCAAGGCGGCGATGGCGGGGACACCGGCTCTGATCAAGGCCTATCTGCGTCTGGGCGGGTTCGTGGGCGACGGGGCCTGGGTGGATCATGCGTTCAACACCACTGACGTCTGTCTGGTGATGGACACCGAAAAGATGAGCGCCAAGCACCGCGATTTCTACATCCGCAAATCCGCGCGTGAGACATGAGCGATTGGCGCGCCGATGTCACGCCGCCCTCGCGGTTGGGGGGCGCCGATTGGCTGCTGGTGATCTGGCGCGGCGGACTTCTGGGTGGGCTGACCTATGGCTGTTTGCTGCTGCTGCTGATGGTGCGGCTGATCGAGCGGCCCCTGTTCGGACAGGCGCGGCCCGTGACGCCGCATATCACGCAGTTTGTCTGCCGGACGGCGTTTGCCATTTTGCGGTTGCGATTGGTCACGCGCGGGCAGCCGATGCAGCAAAAGGGGGCCGTGGTGGCCAACCATGCGTCATGGTTGGATATTTTTGCGCTGAATGCGGTGCAGCGGGTGTATTTCGTGGCCAAGTCCGAGGTCGAGGGATGGCCGGGCATTGGCTGGTTGGCCCGGGCGACAGGCACGCTGTTCATCACGCGCAAGGGGACCGAGGCGCAGCGGCAACAGGTGCTGTTTGAAGGGCGTCTGCGGGCGGGGCACAAACTTTTATTTTTTCCGGAAGGCACCAGCACCGATGCAATCCGGGTTTTGCCTTTCAAATCAACGCTTTTCGCGGCATTTTTTGCGCATGGGTTGGACAGGATCCTGTTCGTTCAACCTGTGACGGTGATCTATCACGCGCCTGAAGGCGAAGATCCAAGATTTTACGGCTGGTGGGGGGAAATGGAATTCGGGCCGCATCTGCTGAAAGCTCTGGCGGCGCGGCGGCAAGGCTGGGTCGAGGTGATCTTTCACCCCGAAGTGCCGGTGGACGCCTT
The DNA here is from genome assembly GCA_964497815.1 of uncultured Cypionkella sp. Lineage (GTDB taxonomy): Bacteria > Pseudomonadota > Alphaproteobacteria > Rhodobacterales > Rhodobacteraceae > Cypionkella. Next base: position 4,155 of record CAZCFC010000169.1, on the reverse strand, counting down.
CGCAAACCGCAAGGATCTGGCCGCATATTGCGAACGCGTGGTCCGGGCCAGCCATACGCTGGCCCAGGACTGACAACCGGGTTCAGCCCAGCGGTGCCATCAGGGCCTTGAGAGCGGCGATCGGATCCTCGGCGGACCAGATTTCCTCGCCCACGCCGAAAAAGTCGGTAACGGGGCCGAATTTCTCGACCAGTTCCAGCGTCAGGGCGCCTTCGGCAATGACCGGCACTTCGATAACCTTGGACCACCAGTCGAACAGATCGAAATCGACTTGCTCGCCAATGCCCAAGGGGCTGGTGCCGATGGGACCAAAGGCCACATAATCTGCCCCGGCCTCGCCTGCGTTCATGCCGTCGTGGCGGGTGGTGCCGCAGAAGGCGCCGACAATGGCGTCGCTGCCCAATTCCTTGCGGACATAGCGCACCTGACGCGCGCCATCTGTCAGATGCACGCCATCAAGGCCAAGGCGCTGTACCATCAGCATATGGTTGTCGATGACGATGGCGACATCGCGGGCATGACTGACCAAGCGGCAGGCATCGGCGGCGCGGGCAATCATGTCTTCATCCTTGCCAGCCAGCGACAGCCGCACGCAGGCGATGTCGACAGCGTCCAGCACAGAGGCCAGACGGTCGGGGAAAACCTCAAGATCAATTGCGGGCGGGGTGATCAGGGTGATTTGCGGGCGTTCGGTGTCAGACATGGGGTGCGTCCTGCTAGGGTTGCCCCCCCATAGCGCAGATTGGCGGGCTTGGCTAGGAAGGCCGCTTGGCGTATCAGGCGGGACTTACCCGGAGAGATGCCATGATCCCGCCAGCCTTTATTCTTGTGCGCCCGCAGATGGGTGAAAACATCGGTGCCGCCGCGCGGGCGATGCTGAACTTCGGGCTGGAGCGGATGCGGATCGTCAGCCCCCGTGATGGCTGGCCCAATTCGGCGGCGGTCGCTTTGGCGTCGGGGGCGGGGCGGGTGCTGGATCAGGCGGGGCTGTTTGGGTCGGTGCAGGATGCGATTGGCGATTGCGATTTCGTCTTTGCCACCACGGCGCGGGGGCGGGAACTGACCAAGCCGGTCTACACGCCCGAAGCCGCCATGGCGCATGCGCGGGCCTTGATTGCGGCAGGCAAGAAGGTGGGCGTGTTGTTCGGGCCGGAACGGGCCGGGCTTGAAAACGAGGATGTCGTGCTGGCCAACGCCATCGTGACGGTGCCGGTGAACCCGGAGTTTGCCTCGCTTAATCTGGCGCAATGCGTGCTGTTGATGGGGTATGAATGGCGGCGGCAGACAGAGCTGGCGGTGGGCATCGTGCAAGAGATGGCACGGACCGAATTTGCCAGCGCCGTCGAGGTGGAAAAGCTGGGGGATCATTTTGAGGAACGGCTGGAGGCTGCCGGCTTTTTCTTTCCCCCGGCCAAGGTTCCGGGCATGAAGGCCAGCCTGCGCAACATGTGGTCGCGGCTGGGCCTGACCCGGGCCGAGGTCCAGACCTTTCACGGCATGCTGCGCCAGATTGCCTATCGGTTGAAGCACCAGGATGACTGATCGTGCGGCATGGGGCGGTTTGCTGTTCTGAAACATGGCGTCGACCTGTTCTGATCTGCGGTTGGTCAAGGATCGGGCGGGTTCGGGTGATGATGTTGCCGCAGTTTGAATTGGCCCCAGGAGGATCATTGCCTTGCGCCCCCGGTCGTGCCGCTGCGGCCTTGGGTATTTAAGACAAGGTGAAACCGTCAGGGGGTGACGGTGCGGATGCAATCTGCGAGAATGTTTGCGGTAACAAATTGCATGAGGCGCGCATGACCACTCCGGATATTCTGATCATTGGCTCTGGCATGGGCGGGGCGACGCTTGCGGCGGCGCTTGCGCCTTCGGGGCGGCGGATTGTGATCCTGGAGCGCGGCGAATATCTGCAGGACTGCGCCGAGGCGCGCGACCCGTGGGCGGTGTTCGGATCAGGCCATTTCAGCCCGAAGGAAAGCTGGCAGGACGCAGGCGGCGGGTCGTTTCAGCCGAACAACTATTACCACCCGGGGGGCAACTCGAAGTTTTATGGCGCTGTCCTGATGCGGTATCGGGCCGAAGATTTCCGCCCCTTGAAGCATATGGGCGGCACGGCACCGGGTTGGCCGATGTCTTATGATGAGTTCGAGCCGGATTATCAGGCTGCGGAAGAGATGTATCAGGTGCGCGGTGCGCTTGGTGAAGACCCGACCGAGCCGCACCATTCGCGGCCCTATGCCTATCCGCCGGTCCCGCATGAGCCGGATATGGTCGATTTGTGCAATCGTCTGAAAGCGCAGGGTTTGCACCCCGGCGCGCTGCCGCTTGGGGTGGATATTGACCTGTGGCTGAAGGGCGGCGCGATCACCTTTGACGGCTTTCCCAACACCCGGGGTGGCAAGATGGACGCCGAGACCATCGGGCTGGCGGCGGCGCTGAAGCATCCGAATGTCACGCTATTGACCGGCGCCAAGGTGACACGGCTGATCGCGCAAGGGCGGCGGATTGCGGCTGTGGAGTTTGAGCGGGCAGGGGGGCTGGAGCGGATGGCCGCGCCGCTGGTGTGCCTGTGCGCGGGGGCGGTAAAATCAGCGGCCTTGCTGTTGGCATCGGGCAATGCCGAACATCCGACCGGTTTGGCCAATGCGTCCGATCAGGTCGGCCGCAATTTCATGAACCACAACATTACGGCGGTTCTTGGGGTCAGCCCGTTCCGGCGCAATCGGTCGGTCTATGAAAAAACCATTCAGATGAACGATTGGTATCTGACCGGCGGGCCGAACGGAGAGCCGTTGGGCAATGTGCAGATGCTGGGCCGGATCACAGGCGAGATCATGGCGGCAGAATCGGGTTTGCCCTTGGCGGTTTCGCGCTGGCTTGCGGATCATTCGGTGCATCTGATGACGATGTCGGAGGATCTGCCGAACCCGGAAAGCCGGGTGTTTCTGCGCGACGGGCAGATCGTGTTGAAATGGGAGCGGTCAAATTGGGACGCCCATCTGGCGTTGAATGCCAAGCTGAATGCGGTATTGCGGCGGGCAGGGTGGCCGGTGGTGCTGACCAAGACCTTTGAAAAACGCACCCCAAGCCATCAATGCGGCACGGCGCGGATGGGGCACGATCCGGCAACGTCGGTGGTGGATCCGTGGTGCCGGGCGCATGATCTTGAGAATTTGCGCATCGTGGATGCTTCGGTTCTGCCAACTTCGGGCGCGGCCAATCCATCGCTGACGGTGGCTGCGCTGGCCTTGCGGGTGGGGCGGCATATCCTGACGCAAGCGTGATCCGGCGGGGTTGAAGGTGCCGGGGGCGCGGCCTAGAGTCCGGGCAACCAGATGGGGGCGGCGATGGCCACGAAGCGCAGTATTTTTGAAGAGGTCGGGGCGGGACAGGCGCCCGCAGTGCAGGGCGGTTTGATCGACGGGCGCGGCAAGGGCGCGCGGCGGGGCATCCGGGCCTGGCTGATCGTGCTGTTCCTGCTGGTGGCGGCGATGATCATGGTGGGCGGTCTGACGCGCCTGACGGACTCGGGGTTGTCGATCACCGAATGGAAGCCGGTGACGGGGGCCCTGCCGCCGCTGGATCTGGCCACTTGGGCGTCTGAGTTCGAAAAGTACAAGGCTAGCCCGGAATTTCAGCTGCAGAACACCATGATGACATTGGAAGAGTTCAAGGTCATCTATTGGTGGGAATGGGGCCATCGCCAGTTGGGCCGGGTGATTGGTCTGGTTTGGGCCGTGGGGTTCGTCGGGTTCGTGCTGGCGCGCAAGGTGCCAGTGGGGTGGACCGGGCGGCTTTTGGGCATCGGCGTGCTGGGCGGTGTGCAGGGCGCGATTGGCTGGTGGATGGTATCAAGCGGTCTGAAAGGCAGCATGGTTGACGTGGCCTCGTATCGCTTGGCGACCCATCTGGGGTTGGCCTTTGTCATTCTGGGGCTGATTGCGGCATATGTGTTCTTGTTGGGGCGCACGGAAACCGATCTGTTGCAGGCGCGCCGAGCGGGCGAGCGCAAGCTGCTGGGCCTGTCCACGGGGTTGATGCATTTTGCGTTTCTGCAGGTCGTGCTGGGGGCCTTGGTGGCGGGAATCGACGCCGGGCGCGGCTTTCCGACCTGGCCGCTGATGAACGGGCAATTCTTTCCGGCGGATGCCTTTT
>CAZCFC010000168.1:4911-6733 GCA_964497815.1 uncultured Cypionkella sp. | reverse complement strand
CATCACGCTGGACACCGCGCATGGGGTGATCAAGGCGCGTATCGCATCCGATCTTGTGGTGCGGGTGGGCGATGCCACCGGGCTGCGGTTTGATCCGCGATCCATCACGATTTTCGAAGGTGCCTCCGGGCGGGCGCTGCTGTCGCAGGCCAATCAAAGGGTGCTGAACCATGGCTGAAGTGATCCTGAACTCTGTCTCGAAATCCTTTGGGTCACAAACGGCCTTGGACGATTTGACAATGACCGTGCCCGACGGGTCATTCGTGGTGCTGCTTGGGCCGACGGGCGCGGGCAAAACCACGGTGCTGCGCATGGTGTCGGGGTTGGACAAACCTGACCGCGGCGCGGTGTTCATCGGTGGGCGATCCATGGCGGGCGTCACCCCGGCGCAGCGCGATGTGACGATGGTTTTTCAGCAATACTCGCTGTACCCGCACCTGACCGTGCGCGAAAACATGGCCTTCCCGCTGAAATCGCCCCTTCTGCGGACGCCAAAGGCCGAGATTGCCCGCAAAGTGGCCGAGGTGGCGGAAATCCTGCAAATTTCGCACAAACTTGACAACAAGGCGACGGCGCTGTCGGGCGGTGAGATGCAACGGGTGTCGATCGGTCGCGCCTTGGTGCGCAATCCGGCTGTGTATCTGATGGACGAACCCCTGTCGTCGCTGGATGCCAAGCTGCGCGCTGATCTGCGGGTGGAATTGAAAAGCATTCAGGCCAATTCCGGCGCGACCCTGCTGTATGTGACCCTCGATCAGATCGAGGCAATGACAATGGCCACGCATGTCGGGGTTTTGGACCATGGCCGCCTTGTGCAGTTCGGCACCCCGCGCCAGATTTATGAACAACCGGTCAGCATCTATGCCGCCTCCCGTCTGGGGCAGCCTCGTATCAACCTGCTGCCCGCCGATCTTTTTGGCACGGCCCCTGACGGCGCGGCCACGATCGGCCTGCGTCCGGAACAGATCCGGCAAGGAGAAGGGCAAGAGTCCCTCGTCAAGCGGGTTGAACATCTGGGCGACCAGACCCGTCTGCACCTGTCGTTCAGGAACCACGATCTGATCACCGTCACCGATGCCCACACGGCACTGAGATCCGGTGACATCGTGAAAATTCAACCGCATAAACCATTCTACTTCGGTGCCGATGGCGCCCGCATTGCCTGAGGAGCATCCCATGACTCAATTCATGAACAAACGCGAAAACATCGTCACCGAGGCAATCGACGGTGTCATCATGGCTTCGGGCGGGCGCTTGGTGCGGTTGGATGGCTACCCCCATATCCGGGTGGTGATCCGTGCCGATTGGGACAAATCGCGGGTGGCGATTGTGTCGGGCGGCGGCTCTGGCCATGAACCGGCCCATGCGGGGTTTGTGGGGCAAGGCATGCTTGCGGCGGCTGTCTGTGGCGACGTGTTCGCCTCGCCGTCCGTCGATGCCGTGCTGGCGGGCATTCTGGCGGTAACGGGGCCAGCGGGTTGCCTGCTGGTGGTCAAGAACTACACGGGCGACCGGCTTAACTTTGGTCTGGCCGCCGAACGGGCGCGGGCCTTTGGGTTGAAGGTCAACATGGTGATCGTCGATGACGACATCGCCTTGCCCGATCTGCCGCAGGCGCGCGGGGTGGCGGGCACGTTGTTTGTGCACAAGGTGGCCGGGCATCTGGCCGAAACCGGGGCCGATCTTGCCGCCGTGACCCGCGCCGCCGAGCGGGTGATTGCGGGCACCAGATCTATCGGAATGTCGCTGGACACCTGCACCGTGCCGGGGTCCGCCAAGGAAACCCGCATCGCCCCCGGTATGGCCGAGCTGGGTCTGGGCA
>CAZCFC010000168.1:0-4901 GCA_964497815.1 uncultured Cypionkella sp. | reverse complement strand
CCACGGCGAGCCGGGGGTGGAACAGATCGGTTTTGCCAGTGCGCAACAGGCAATGGCTGCAATGGTGGAAAAGCTGGCCCCGGTGATGCAGAACACCCCCCATGTGGCGCTTTTGAACAACCTTGGTGGCGCTTCGGTGCTTGAAATGTCGGTGCTGGCCTATGAGTTGATCCGCTCTGCGATCGGGCCGAACCTGAAGCTTATCATCGGGCCGGCGGCCATGATGACGTCACTGGATATGCGCGGGGTGTCGATTTCGGTCTACCCGCTGTCGTCCGAGGATGAAGCGGCGCTGCGGTCTGATACCCCTTTGGCGGCCTGGCCCGGCTGTCTGCCCATCTTGCCGCCGCAGGTGCTGGCCTTGCCCGATGGCCTGACCCCCATTCGCCCCATCCCGTCGGCCCATGCGGCCACGCGGGCGTTTCTGACGCGCTGCTGCCAGATCATGATGTCGCTTGAGACGGATCTGAATGCGCTGGATGCCAAGTCCGGAGATGGTGACACGGGGTCTACCCTGGCCGGTGCCGCCCGGGCGCTGATCGGTGCGATGGATCATCTGCCGTTGGCCGACCACACCCAGTTGTACCGCGCCATCGGTCTGGAGTTGAGCCAGACCATGGGGGGATCGTCGGGGGTGTTGCTGGCGATCTTCTTTGCGGCGGCGGGCGATGCGGCCTCCAGTGGCCTGACCATGCGCGACAGTCTGCGTGCGGGGCTGGAACGGATGCAGGAAATTGGCGGCGCAAAACCCGGTGATCGCACCATGATCGACGCGTTGCACCCGGCATTGGATGCGCTGGATGACGGGCTTGCTGCTGCGACGGCTGCGGCGCGCAAAGGGGCAAATCACACCGCCACGCTGCGCAAGGCCAAGGCCGGACGCGCCGCATATATCAATGCCGACAACCTGCAAGGCCATATTGATCCGGGGGCCGAAGCGGTGGCGCGGCTGTTTGAGGCGCTGAACAGCTGACGCCCGCCGCCGCCGTCCTGACCCTGGGGCGGCGGCGCAGGTTCTGATCGACATTTCCACCAGATGTTTTATGCTTAAAGCAGTTCCCCCAAGCCAAGGCCGCGCCATGCCCGACGTTTTCATTTGCGACTACATCCGCACCCCCATCGGCAGGTTTGGTGGCAGCCTTGCAACCGTGCGCCCCGATGATCTGGCCGCGGTCCCGCTGCGGGTGCTGATGGCGCGCAACGCGGGTGTCGATTGGGCTGCCGTGGACGATGTGATCTTCGGCTGCGCCAATCAGGCGGGTGAAGATAACCGCAACGTCGCGCGCATGGCCTTGCTGCTGGCTGGCATGCCGCTGACGGTTGGTGGCACCACGATCAACCGGCTGTGCGGGTCTGGCATGGATGCCGTGCTGGTCGCGGCCCGGCAAATTGCGGCGGGTGAGGCCGATCTGATGATTGCGGGCGGTGTGGAATCCATGTCGCGTGCGCCTTTCGTGATGCCCAAGGCCGATGCCGCATTTTCCCGCGATGCGCAGATATACGACACCACCATCGGCTGGCGTTTGATCAATCCGGTGATGCAGGCGCGCTATGGCACCGATTCGATGCCCGAAACCGCCGAGAACGTGGCCGAGGAACATCACATCAGCCGCAGTGATCAGGACGCCTTCGCCCTGCGATCACAAAGCCGCGCCAGCGCCGCGCAGGACAATGGCCGACTGGCGCAAGAGATCACGCCAGTGACGATCCCGCAGCGCAAGGGGGATGCGCTGCTTGTTGACTGCGACGAACACCCCCGCGCCACGACGTTGCAGGCTTTGGCGAAACTTGGCACGCCATTCCGCACGGGCGGTACGGTGACGGCGGGCAATGCCAGTGGCGTCAATGACGGGGCTGCGGCGTTGATCCTTGCCAGTGCGGCAGGCGCGCGGGCGCATGGGCTGACGCCAATTGCGCGCGTGCTGGGGGGTGCCACGGCAGGTGTTGCGCCGCGCGTGATGGGCATCGGACCGGTGCCTGCCAGCCAGAAACTGATGGCGCGACTGGGGCTGATCCAAGCCGATTTCGACGTGATCGAGTTGAACGAGGCCTTCGCCTCTCAGGGCCTTGCGACGTTGCGCGCGCTTGGGATTGCCGATGATGACCCCCGCGTGAACCCCAACGGCGGTGCAATAGCGCTGGGTCATCCCCTTGGCATGACTGGCGCGCGGATCACGGGGACGGCGGCACTGCAACTGCGGCTGACAGGGGGCAGGCGGTCACTTTCAACCATGTGCATCGGCGTGGGTCAGGGCATTTCCATCGCGCTAGAGCGGGTCTAGCCCCGCTACATGCCGCGCCGCCGCCTGTGCTGCCTTGGTGCAGGCGGCGCGCAGATCAAGCCTTTGCACCAGCCCTGCGGCCAGCGCACCGATAAACGCATCCCCCGCGCCATGAGAGCTGATGGCGTTGACCTTGACGGCGGGCAGTTGGAACGCCTCATCTGCCGCACTCCAGGCGGCCAATCCCTGCGCGCCAGCCGTGACGATGACGGTTTCAAAATGCGCCGCAAGGCTGCGTGCGGCGTTCGCAGCGCTGTGCAGGCAACAGACAGGGTCTGCGCCCATCATCTCGGCCTCGACCGCGTTCACCACCAGAATATCAACCAGGGCCTTGAAGGCGGGCGACATGTCCCGCGCCGGGGCGGCGTTCAACAACACAGGAATGCCACGTGCGCGGGCCTCGGTGGCCGCCACCAGATTTACCGGCTCGGGGATCTCGTTTTGCAAGATCAGCAGGGCCACGTCGGACCAGACCGCCGGATCGTGCAGGGCTTCGGTGGAAATCATCAGGTTCGCGCCCGACACGATCGTCGCCGCATAGTCGCCCGCCGCATCCATGATGGCCACGCTCATTCCCGAAGGGGCTGCGCAATCAACGACAAAGCGGTGATCCACGTCCGCAGCCGCCAATCCCGCGCGCAGGAAGGGGGCGAAGTTGTCCTGCCCCACGGCCCCCACCATGCGCGACGCCGCGCCGTGGCGCGCGCACGACACCGCCTGATTGCCGCCCTTGCCCCCGAATTTCGGATACCAGCGCGTGCCCACGGCAGTTTCATCCTTGCGCGGCAGGTGGCTTGCCTCGACCATGATGTCATAATGCAGGCTGCCAACGGTCAGGACGATGGGATCAGTCACGGGTCACCTTCAGACTTTGCGTTTCGATTGCACCGCACGCATGGTACGGCTTAGGTTCAGGTCGGCGGCGGTGCGGTCGCGTTGCGCGGTGGCCACGAACAGCGCATCCAGCAGGTTCAGCTGCGCAATCCGCGCCGTGGCGTTTTCCCCCAGCAGCGGCGAGTTCTGCGCGGTAGAGCACAGCACAACATCCACCATCCGCGCCACTGGACTGTCGGGATAGTTCGTCACCGCTATCGTGCGCGCGCCGTTCTTGCGGGCCAGTTCGATGGCATCCAGAACAGCGGTGGTGTTGCCGGAATGCGAAAACGCGATCGCCACGTCATCGGGGCCAAGCAGGGCGGCCGACATCATCATCATGTGGGCGTCGTCAAACACCGATGACCGAAGGCCGATGCGCAGAAATTTATGGCTGACATCCCGGGCAATCTGTGCAGAGCCGCCAAGCCCGTAGAAATCCCGCTGCCGCGCGCGGTGCAGATAGTCGGCAGCGCGGTCAAAGGCCTGCAAATCCAGAATGGCAAAGGTTTCTTCAAGCGCCTGCATGGCGGTGCGGAACACCTTTTGCACGATCTCGCCCGCCGTATCGTCGGCGGAAATCTCGGAGTGCAGTGCGGCGGTATCCGAGCTGTAGTAATCCACCAACCCCTGCCGGAATTCGCGGAACCCGGCAAAGCCCAGCTTTTTGGCGACCTTGACCACCATCGCGTCGGAAACGCCGGACCCTTCGGCCACCGCCCGCAGAGCGGTGCCTTCGGTGATGTCCTTGCGTGCCAGAATATCCGCCGCGACCTTGCCCTCAAGAGGGGTCAGCCCCGGCAGCCGCATTCTGATCTGTGCCCCAACCGCCCTTGGATCGCCCATTCATCCCCCCTGCTTGCCACTTGTCGCCTTATCAATCAGCATCGCGACAATGATGATGATACCGGTGGCAAGCAACTGGTAGAAGGCTTGAACGTTCATCAGGGTCAGACCGTTGCGCAGGGTGCCCAGAATGATGCAGCCGATCAGGGTGCCAAGGATGCTGCCCCGCCCGCCCATCAGGCTGGCCCCCCCGATGGCCGCAGCGGCGATGGCGTCCAGTTCCCACAAGGTGCCAAGGGTCGGTTCGGCCGCCCCAAGGCGCCCGATCAGCACCATGGCCGCAACGGCGGCCATCAGGCCGGAAATCATGTAGGCCACCAGTTTGGTCATCGTGACGGGAACGCCCGCAATCCGCGCGGCTTCTGGGTTGCCACCCACGGCCATGAAATACTCGCCCAAAGGCGATTTGTTCAGCACGACCCAAGCCAGAATTGCGAAGATCGCCACGATCACAACCGGGTTCGGAATGCCCGCCAAGGTGCCGTTGGTGAAGGCGCGAAAGCTGTCAGGCAGGCCAAAAATCGGCTGGCCCCCGGTGTAGATCAGCGCCAGTGCGCGGTACAAAGACAGCCCGCCCAGTGTGACGATGAAGGGCTGCAAACCGCCCCAGGCGATCAGCGCGCCGTTGACAAAGCCGCAGAACACCCCCACCGCCAGCGCGCCCGCAATGGCCAATGGCACCGGAACCCCGGCCACCAGCATCGCCGCCCCCAGCACCGCCGACAGCGCGGCCACAGGCCCGACAGACAAATCAATGCCGCCCGAGATGATCACCAAGGTCATCCCCAGCGCGATGCAGGCGTTGATCGACGATTGCTGCAGGATGTTGATAAGATTGGGCGTTGGAGATGATCACCAAGGTCATCCCCAGCGCGATGCAGGCGTTGATCGACGATTGCT
>CAZCFC010000167.1:0-6736 GCA_964497815.1 uncultured Cypionkella sp. | reverse complement strand
AATCGGCCAATGCGGTCGAGTTGAAGGAATCCCACGAATACGCCAGCCAGATCGTGAATTCGGTGGTGACGGGCGAACCTTCGGTGATCTACGGCAACATCGCCAACCGTGGGTTTATCCCGCAACTGCCCGAAGGCTGCGCCGTCGAGGTGCCAACGCTGGTTGACAACAACGGCCTGCAACCCACTGTTGTCAAAGACATTCCGCCGCAACTGATCGCGCTGATGCGGACCAACATCAACGTGCAGGAACTGACAGTCGCGGCCTTGGTGCAGGAAAAGCCCGAGCATATCTACCACGCGGCCATGCTGGACCCGCATACGGGTGCAGAGCTTGATCTGGATCAGATCTGGAACCTGACGCATGACCTGCTGGCAGCCCACGGCGACTGGTTGCCCGAATGGGCGCGGGTTGCGGCGCGGAAGGCTGGCTGATCATGTGGCCCGCCCGCATTGTTGTCGTAGGAGGCGGTACAGCCGGTTGGCTGGCCGCGATGATGCTGGGCGATTCTGCGCGGCGCGGGGGGCACCCTTGCGCCGTGACGGTGATCGAAAGCAGCAAGATCGGCACCATCGGCGTCGGAGAGGGCACAACGGCGGTGTTCCGTCAGATGCTGCAACACTTTGGCATCGACGAGATGGAGTTTCTGCGTGAAACCGGGGCCACCATCAAATACGGCATCCGGCACAAGGATTGGCGGCGCAAGGGCCACAGTTATGATGGCCCGATCGACGATCCACATCTGGTGGCGGGGCTTGGGGCCGACAATGCTTTGGACGTTTATGCCGTGTCGCAGGGCGAAGGCGTCGGGCAGACGCATCTGTTCCAACACCTGCTGAACCGCGGCCGCGCGCCGTTTGCGCAGGTTGGGGATCGCTTGATCCCGATTGGCCCGTATCATCATGCCTATCATTTCGATCAGGCCTTGGCAGGGAAGTTCCTGCGCAGCAAGGCCCGTGCCATCAACATCATCGACGATCAGGTGGCGGGGCTGGAACGCCACCCTGAAACCGGCGACCTTATTGCCCTGACGATGGAAAGCGGCGCGCGGGTTGAGGGCGATCTGTTCATCGACTGCACCGGGTTTCGGCGGCGGCTGATTTCCGAAATGGGCGCAACCTGGGTGCGCTATGGCGATGTGCTGCCCGTCAACCGCGCCATGCCATTCTGGCTTGATATTCCGGAAGGGCAGGAAATTGATCCCTGCACTTTGGCTGCGGCGCAGGGGTCTGGCTGGCTGTGGAAAATCCCCACCCAAGACCGTTATGGCTGTGGCTATGTCTATTCGGACGCCCATCTGACTGCCGATCAGGCGCAGGCCGAGATTGAGGCGGCCTTGGGCCACAAGATCGAACCGCGCAATGACATCCGCATCGACGCAGGGCGGCTTTCGGCGCAGTGGGTCGGGAATTGCGTGGCGCTTGGCCTGTCGTCCAGCTTTCTGGAGCCGCTTGAGGCGACCTCGATCCACGGCACCGTCGTGCAACTGATGCTGTTGTCTACCCTGCTTGCGAAATCGAACGCACGCGGCCGCGATGCTTTCAACGCCGCCTGCGCCCGGCAGGTTGATGACTTTCGCGATTTCATTCGGCTGCACTATGTCACTGAACGCCGTGACACGCCATTCTGGCGCGATGTGGCGGCAGGTACGCCACCCGAGTTGCAGGACAAACTGGCGCATTGGGCTGCAAAAGTGCCCGGGCCGGGGGATTTCCAACCCTTTCCGCTGAACCTGCCACACACCGGTCATCACCTGCATGTGCCGGTTCTGGATGGTCTTGGTCTGCTGAACCCGCAGGCCGCAAAAACATGGCTGGCCGCCCGCCCCAAACTGCGCACAGCCGCGCGGACGGCAGCAAAATCGCTGACCTCTGAATACCTGCAAGCCTCGGGCCGTGGTCTTGGCCACCGTGCCTTTCTGAAATCCCTGACCAAGGAGTCTGTCCTATGACAGCTTTCAAAATCTGCATCATCGGCGCCGGCAGCGTTGGCTTCACCAAAAAGTTGTGTTCCGACATTCTGAAAGTCCCGGAATTTGAAGACGTGGAAATCGCGCTGACCGATATCAACGCGCACAACCTTGAAATGGTGCAGCAAATCATTTCGCGCATCGTGAAAGTGAATGGTCTTTCGACGCGCATCACCGCCACCACTGACCGCCGTGCGGCGCTGACCGGCGCGCGTTACATCATGAACGTGGTGCGCATTGGCGGCCTTGATGCCTTTGCCGATGACATCCGCATTCCCTTGAAATACGGCGTCGATCAATGCGTGGGCGATACAATTTGTGCGGGCGGCATCATGTATGCGCAACGCGGCATTTCCGCGATGATGGAGTTCTGCGCCGATATTCGTGAGGTGGCTGAACCGGATGCCCTGCTGCTGAACTATGCCAACCCGATGGCGATGATGACCTGGGCCGCGATCGAACACGCCGGGATCCGCACCGTGGGTCTGTGCCATGGCGTGCAGAACGGCCACCGCCAGATTGCCCGCGCTTTGGGGGTGCCGATGGCCGAAGTGGATATTGTCTGCTCGGGTATCAATCACCAGACTTGGTATCTGGATATTCGCCACAACGGGCGCAAAGTGTCGAAGGATGAACTTCTGGCGGCGTTCGAGGCGCATCCGGTGTTCTCGAAACAGGAAAAAGTGCGCATCGACGTGCTGAAACGCTTTGGCTTCTACTCCACCGAAAGCAACGGCCATCTGTCGGAATATCTGCCGTGGTATCGCAAGCGCCCGGATGAAATTCAGAACTGGATTTCCATGGATGACTGGATTCACGGCGAAACCGGGGGCTATCTGCGCTATACCACCGAAAACCGGAACTGGTTTGAAACCGACTTTCCGGTGTTTCTGGAAGAGGCGGGCAAGCCGTTGTCGGATTATGAACGCACCGACGAACACGCCAGCCATATCCTTGAAGCGCTGGAAACCGGGCGGACCTATCGCGGCCATTTCAATGTGCGCAACGGCGGGATCATCAAGAACCTGCCCGAGGATTGCATCATTGAAAGCCCCGGGTTCGTCGATCGCTTTGGCATCAACATGGTTGAGGGTGTGACCCTGCCGCCAGCCTGCGCCGCCACCTGCAACGTGTCGGTTTCGGTGCAGCGGATGGGGATGCAGGCGGCCTTGACGGGGGATGTCGACCTGCTGAAACAAGCGGTTCTTCACGACCCGCTGGTGGGTGCAATCTGCACGCCGGATGAAGTGTGGCAGATGGTGGATGAACTGCTGGTCGCACAGGCGCAATGGCTGCCTCAATACGCGCATGCCATTCCGGCGGCGGCAGAGCGGCTGAAAAACCCAAAGGTCAAAACCCGCGACTGGGCAGGGGCCGCGCGTCTGGATGTGCGGTCGGTCGATGAACTGCGGGCCGGAAAGGCCAAGAAAACGGCTGCCGAGGGCCACGGGCTTGGCACCAAGGTGATGGGCTGACGGCAGACGCAAAGGGCGGCGGCAGTCCTCTGCCGCCGCCCTTTGGGTGCCGTCGCCGGTCCGTTGGTTACTTCAACCGGACGGCCACGCCTTTGGCAAAGGCGTTGACCATCGCATCGTAGTATTCCTTGGTGTCAGTGCTGGTTGTCGACAAGATATAGCCTTCGGGCAATAGCGGCACTGCGGCGTTGACGTCGACTGTCAGATTGTAGGCATCAAAGCGCGAGTTGTCTGAGGCATGCACCATCTTGACGCTGCCAACCAGACGGGTGTCAGCGACACCAAACACCTCTTGGAAGCCGTTTGAAAGTTCAACTTCCGAGATGTCGATGACAATATCAACACCGTCATCGGAAATCTGCGGCTGCACGCGGGCCAGAATCGCGTTTTCAAGATCGGTTTCCAGCTTGCCCCAATAGGCCGCGGCGGCAGCGTTCTGAACCGATGCAATATCGACGGTCACGTCGATCGACTTCACCGTAGGCGCGGTTTGCGCCAATGCCGGAGCGACCAAGGCGGATGCAAGAAGCAAGCCGGCAATCGAGTTGCGGATCATGGTATTTTCCTTTTGGGTGAACAGCTTGACTGTTTCAAGCCTTACCAGTGGACAACGCCATGATCCGCGTTTGGTTCCCTTGTGACCCGCATGTTTCTGGCGGGAAAGATTTCCTGTCTCAGGACGGCATCAGCGTTTCGGTTGATGCAAAGAACATTGCCTGACTGACCGCCGACCGCACCTGTTCCTCGGTATAGGGTTTGTTGATCAGAAATGCCGGTTCCTTGCGCATGCCGGTCAGCAGCCGTTCGGGGAAGGCGGTGACAAAAATCACCGGAATATGCGCGAACTGGGCCAGAATGTCGTTCACCGCCTCGATGCCCGATGAGGCATCTGCCAGTTGGATATCGGCCAGGATCAAATCCGGCACCGCAGACCGCGCCAAGGCCACGGCCTCACGGTGGGTGCGGGCAACGCCAGTGACGCTGTGGCCCATCGCTTCGACAATCGCCGTGATGTCCATTGCGATGATCGCCTCATCCTCGATCACCATGACGCGACCGCTGACGGTGTTTTGCATCTCTTGGACGGCAAGTGTGACAAGTGCAGATGCCTCATCGGGATCAACGGCCATGATGGCTGCAATCTGCGCAAAGCTGAACCCTTCGATCGCATGCAGCAAAAGCGCCTCACGGCTGTTGGGTGTCAGATCTGACATATGGGCCTGTGCCGCCGCAGAAAGCCGGCTGTCAGCCTCGCCGACCGGGGCACCGGAACTGGCCCATACCAGATGAAACACATGAAACAACGCCACCTTGGGATCGTCGGCCGCGCCCATGACCGATGGGTCCGCCAGCACCGTCTCAAGTGCGGCCACTGCATACTGATCGCCACTGGACTGACTGCCTGTCAGCGCCCGCGCGTAGCGGCGCAAATAGGGCAGGTGGTGGGCAATGGTATCTGACAAATCAACGGTCGCGTTCTGGTTCATTTTATTCGATCCTCGGCATATTTCTTGGGAACCAAACGCAGAGACGCGCGTTTGGTTCCCTGAGTAAGCTGGGAAAGTGAAGAAATGAATGATCAGGGTTCAGAAAAGAAAATGCCGGATGGCATAGACCCGATCAAGACGCAGATCGACGAGAATTTGAAGCGGGTCTATCAATCCGCGCTTGTCGAAGAGGTGCCGGATCGGTTCAAGCTATTGTTACAGCAACTGAAAGCCAAAGAGGCGGGCAAATGACCGACGCCGTTTCAGACGGCGATCCGCGCGACCAATTGGCCGATCATCTGCGGCCGTTGCGCGCGTTTGCCATCAGCCTGACGCGCAACGTGTCTGCGGCTGACGATCTTGTGCAGGACACCATCCTGAAGGCCTGGAGCAATATCGAAAAATATCAGCGCGGCACCAATCTGCAGGCCTGGCTGTTCACGATCTTGCGGAACACCTATTATTCCAGCCTGCGCAAGCACCGCCGCGAAGTCCCGGACCCCGAGGGCCTGCATGCCGCAACGTTGTCTGAAAAGCCTGCGCATGATGGGCGTCTGGCCTATACGGATTTCCTGCGCGCCTTTGATCAACTTTCGGATGAACACCGCGAAGTGCTGATTCTGGTCGGTGCCTCGGGCTTTTCCACCGAAGAAGCGGCCGAGATGATGGGCGTGGCGGCGGGAACCGTGAAAAGCCGTGCAAGCCGTGCCCGCAAGCGGTTGTCACAGATTCTGGGGCTGGCTGAAGGCGAAGGCATGTTCTCGGGCATTGATGCCAAGACCGAAGCCGTGATCAGCCGATCGGCGGTCAGCGTGGTATGACGCAGCCGCCTCTGACAGAAGAGATGCGCCCAGCCGTCCACCAACGGCTGGGCGCACGCCTTGCGTTGATGGTCGCCCTGGCCATGCTGCCGCTTGGGGTGTTGGGGTTGGTTCAGTCGCAAAACGTCGCAGCCGAAGCCGAAGCCCGGTCACAGATGGCGGTGATGGGGGAAACGGTGCGGGCGGCGACGCCGCAAATCCGACTGATCCAGGTGGCGCAAACAATGGCCGCCACCCTGGCCAAGGCCGTGCAACCCTACGTCGCAGATCCGCAACGGTGCAGCCAGATCATGGCAAATGTCGCCGCACAAGAGCCGGCCATTTCACTGGTGGCATACGTGCCAATGTCGGGGTTGATGACCTGCTCATCGTCCGGCAAGCGGTTCGATTTTTCCAGCCATCCGTTGTTTGCCAAGGTGTCCGTGCTTGACCAGCCGGGGTTTGTGGTGAACCCCGAAGGTCCGGTATCGGGCACTTCGGTATTGGCTCTTTCGCATCCGGTGTATGACGGGCAGGGCAAGCGCATTGGCTTGATCTCGATTTCCCAGCCGCACCAGATGATGACCATTGCCCATTTCACCGATGGGCAGGCCATGGACACGCGTGAGCCGATTTCCTTGCTGACCTTTGACACGCAAGGCACCATCCTGACCGCAACGACAGGGCTGAAGGATGGGCCGCTGCGACTGCCCGCCGATATTCCGCTTGGATCGCTGGCCGATGGGCAGGCGCATACCTTCACGGGTCTTTCGGTGGCAGGGTATCACCGGGTTTTTTCTGTGGTACCGATCACGGATGGTTTGTCCCTGATTGGCACCTGGGCCATGGATGACAGGCTGACGTTCCTTGGCGTCAACATCGGGCCGTATCTGTTTCCGTTGCTGATGTGGGTGTCTGCCATGACGGTTGCACTTTTGGCGACCGAGAATTTGGTGAACCGGCACATGCGCCGTCTTGGGGTGGCGATGAAATCGTTCTCGGGTG
>CAZCFC010000166.1:0-6790 GCA_964497815.1 uncultured Cypionkella sp. | reverse complement strand
CCCCTGAAAACACGTGGCAAAAGCACGGTCAAACCGATCCAGATGGCGTTCATCCTTTACCATCACGGTGCGGGCCAGATAGTAAAACCCGGTCACATCATAGGTGACAAGCCCCGCCGCCAAGCCTTCCAGAAAGCCCAGATATTCGCGCAGGGAAACCGGGATGCCTTCGGTTCGCAGCGTCTGGAAGAAGGGCAGGAACATTGGCTAGAGAACGCGTTCCAGAATGATCGTGGCGAACAGCCCGATCAGGCCGAACAGGATGGCCAGACCCGCCGCATATTGCGCCATGTCCGCGCCGCGCCCACCGCGCCGCTTGGCCAGAATTGCGCCAAAACCCGCCCCGAACACCAATCCGCCAATAACGATCAAAGCCTTGCCCCTTTGCCCAAAAGGCCGGGGGCACGCCCTGACCCGTTCTTAGCCGCGCTGTCCGTGATTGCCCAAAGCGGCAATTTCCGACATCCGCGCGCGCACCTGCTGTTCTGCGCCAAAGCCATAGCGCGCCCAGCCCAGACTGTCGAGACGCAGCGCCTGCGCCTGTGCGGCCTGCCCCTGGTTTTCCAGCGCCTCGGCCTTGATCAGCATCAAGGTCGCCAGCAAGGCGGCGTTCTCTGCGCGTTTGACCACCGGGATCGCCCGGTCTGCGAACTGGATGGCCTGTTCCGGCTGCCCCGATGACAGCGCAATCGCCGCCAGTTGCATATCGACATGGGCGGCATGCACGCCCGCCCCCGGCACAGCCCGATAGATGCGGCCCGCTTCGGCAAAGTTCTGCACCGCCTGTTCGGGGTCGGTCGCGGTCAGGGCGCGGCCCTTGGCGTAATAGCTGAAGGCCAGACGCCCGTCGCGCCAGCCCTGCGCCATCGCAATCGACAGCATCCTGTCGGCCGCCGATTTGCGCGCGCCCGCCGAAGACCTTGGCCCGAACGCCCCCTCAACCGCCGCCACCCAGGACCGGGGGGCAATCTGGTATCCGGCACCACCCCGGCCTTCCCCTGCCGGGTTCAGGCGGGCCAGCAGGCCGGGCAGATGTTTCGCGGCCTCGGCCTCGTTCATGCCGTTGCGCATCTCGGGCGCGTAGTGCAGCCGCAGGATCAGCATGTCGAACCCGGTCAGCACAGTGTTGAAGTTGTCGTCGTTGAAGACCGAGTCGGGCAGGTGATAGAGATCGTTCAGCGGCCCCATTGCCTGCGCCAGTTCCTCATGCAGGCAATCGCGCACCTCTTGCGGGCTGGTGTCCGAAGGCACAAAGATCGCCACATGCTCGCGCTGGCCAAGGGTGGTCCAATCGACGGCCTCGCTGTTGCGCTTGGACTTGTATTCGGCAAAGGACTGCACGCGCGGCACCACAAAGCAGGCCGCCATCGGCACCACCCGTTGCATCTGGGCGCGGCTTTGGAAGTCAATGGTGATGGACGGATTTTCCCCCGCCGCAGCCGGACGGACATCCAGATCAGCTTCGTTTCGGAACCGATTGATCAATCGGGACAATTCCGCCGAAGCAGTGGCGGGGACCTCCCCGGTCATGGCCACCGTTATGGGGCCTTCGAACCGCGAAAAGGACGGCAGGGATCGGCCACTTTCCATGCGGAATTCAAGGTCCAGGAAGTTCCGTGCGATTTCGGTATTGGACCGCACCGACGACAGCGCCGCGTTGCCGCCAAACGCCTGCATGGCGGGAAGGCTGATGCCTTCAGTGGCGTTGCTGGCGTAGTTTTTTGTCACCTCGGCCTGCGGAGCGGGCATGCAGGCGGAAACACAAAGCAGGGCAAACAAGGGAATTCGGCGCATGGCTTGGCAGCTCATTATCACAGGGTTCAGGGGTCGGGGTGCCCCATTGAGTTGGCGAAGCACGGCCACCAACGCGCGTTGACCGGATCAGCACCCCCATGGCAGATGCCCCCGCACCCCCCACAAAAGTATCACCTGACCCGGCCAAATCCCGCATCGTCTCCGTACCGTCAGCCACCCGCCCAACACATGCACCCCGGAGCAGACCGAGGGCAGGGTTGGGGCGCATGGCCCGATGTCGGAGGCAAAGCGCGCGTCCCACCGCGCCTTTGCCCCCTTGCGCAAACCTTGGGCCGGAACCGGGCCGTCCTGCGCTGCAGCGCACAGAACCCACGATGCCCAACCGGTGCAGGGCCATCCGGCGGCAGAACGCCGGATCCACTGCGCCACCGCTCCGCAAACCCACCCCGGCAGGGGCGGCCTTTGCAGGATGCGATGTCTGGTTGGTCACCATCTTAACCCATTCCAATCCTTGGCTCACTCTGAAGACAAGACAACAGGGGGGCAGTGTCGGTTTAGCGGCGCATCTGTGTCAATCTTTGGAATTCTGCACTCAATCGCGGAATCTACCCATGGATGGTTTCCATGCCGGAGACGCCAGATTTTCCCCCTGCTTATCACGCAATATTTCAGATCATGGCAAATGGAGCCATTTTCGTGATCACATTGTGGCAAGACTGTGTCCAAACCTAGGCAATTGCGCCCGATTCGGGAAAAATGGTGAACAGTATGCGGGCGCGCTCAGCGTTGTCCCCGCGCCATGAACGCCAGCCGTTCAAACAGATGCACGTCCTGTTCGTTCTTCAACAGCGCCCCATGCAGACGCGGCAGCGCGGTCTTGGTGTCACGCCTCAGATCCTCGGGCGTCAGCTCCTCGGCCAGCAGCAGCTTCAGCCAATCCAGCACTTCGGATGTGGACGGCTTTTTCTTCAGGCCGGGCATGTCGCGGATTTCAAGGAATTGCGTCAGGGCGGTGGTCAGCAGCGCAGGCTTGATGTCCGGAAAATGCACCCGCACGATCGCGGCCAATGTGTCGGCATCGGGAAAGCGGATGTAGTGAAAGAAACAGCGGCGCAAAAACGCGTCCGGCAGTTCCTTTTCGTTGTTCGAGGTGATGATGACAACGGGCCGATGCAGTGCCCGCACCGTGTCGCCGGTTTCATAGACGTGAAACTCCATCCGGTCCAGTTCCTGCAACAGATCGTTGGGGAATTCGATGTCGGCCTTGTCGATCTCATCAATCAGCAGCACCACGCGGGCGGGGGCGGCAAAGGCCTGCCACAGCTTGCCCTGCCGGATGTAGTTGCGCACTTCATGCACGCGGGCGTCGCCCAACTGGCTGTCGCGCAGGCGACTGACGGCGTCATATTCGTAAAGCCCCTGTTGCGCCTTGGTGGTGGATTTCACATGCCACTCGATCAGCGGCATGTCCAAGGCGGCGGCCACCTGCCGCGCCAGTTCGGTCTTGCCGGTGCCCGGTTCGCCCTTGACCAGCAACGGGCGCTGCAAGGTCACGGCGGCATTCACCGCCACGCGCAGGTCATCAGCCACGATATAGGCGTCGGTTGAGGCAAATTTCATTGGCATTCCAAGACGCTGGGGCAGGGGTTGCCGCCAACCTAGCCGCCATGCGATTTTGTCGCAACCGCTAGTGACAATGTCGGACGTTTCCGTTAGATGCACGCCCAAGCAGGAGCGCGCCATGATCAGAGCCACCTGATCGCGCATTCCGGGAACATGGAGAGTGCCGCAATGAAAGCCGAAACCTTCCTGCCAGACGATTATCGTCCTGCCGAGGGCGAGCCTTTCATGAATGATCGGCAGCTGGAATATTTCCGCCGCAAGCTGATCATCTGGAAACAGGAACTGCTGGATCAGTCGGCGGAAACCATCGACAATCTGCAAGACAGTGGTCGCAACGTGCCCGACATTGCCGACCGCGCCTCCGAGGAAACCGACCGCGCGCTGGAACTGCGCACCCGAGACCGTCAGCGCAAGCTGGTGTCCAAGATCGACGCCGCCCTGCGCCGGATCGAAAACGGAGAGTTCGGCTATTGCGAGATGACGGGCGAACCGATCAGCCTCAAGCGGCTTGATGCCCGCCCGATCGCCACCATGACGCTGGAGGCCCAGGAAAAGCACGAACGCCGCGAGAAAGTCCACCGCGACGACTGACCGCCTTGCGGGCTGTCTGCCAATCGGAATAACTGACGCCGGGCCTTGGGTCCGGCGTTTTGCATTCGGGGGCGGCATGGGCTTGGGCGGGCAGGAAATCACGGTACTGGGGGCGGGGGTTGCGGGCCTTGCCGTGGCGCGCGCGCTGGCCCTGCAGGGGGCCACGGTGACCGTGCTGGAACAGGCCGATGCCATCCGCGAGGTGGGCGCAGGCCTGCAAATCTCGCCCAATGGTGCGGCTGTGCTGGGTGCCCTGGGGCTGGGCGCGGCGCTGCAATCCGCGTCGATGCGCGCACAGGCGGTCGAGTTGCGTGACGGGCGCGACGGTGATCTTGTGCTGCGGCTGGATCTGGCCCGGTTGCGTCCCCATCACGGCTATCACTTTGTCCACCGCGCCGATCTGATTGATCTGCTGGCCAAAGGCGCGCGTGATGCGGGGGTGCAGATCCGGCTGTTGCAGCAGATCGAAACCGTGGACCTTGCGGGCGAAGGTCCCCGCATCGTGACAGCGCAGGGTGCCCAGACGCAGCCCGGTCTGCTGATCGGGGCAGATGGCCTGCATTCCAGGACCCGCACCGCGCTGAACGGCAGCGAAACGGCGTTTTTCACCGGGCAAGTGGCCTGGCGCGCCCTGATCCCCTGCGAACCGGGGGCGGCCCCGGTGGCCGAGGTACATATGGGGCCGGGCCGCCATCTGGTCAGTTATCCCCTGCGCGGCGGCACCCTGCGCAACATCGTGGCGGTCGAGGAACGCAAGGCATGGGTCGAAGAGGGCTGGTCCCTGCGCGATGATCCGATGGAACTGCGGCTGGCCTTTGACCGCTTTGGCCCCAGGGTGCGCGGCTGGCTGGATCGCGTCGAGGATGTCTACCTTTGGGGTCTGTTCCGCCACCCCGTCGCACCCGTCTGGGGCCGCGCCTTGCCTGCGGGCGGCGTGGCCATTCTGGGGGATGCCGCACACCCGACACTGCCGTTTCTAGCACAGGGCGCCTCGATGGGGCTCGAGGACGCCTGGGTGCTGGCCGATGCCCTGTCGCGTCTGCCGATCGCGACGGCGCTGGCCACCTACCAGGCCAAGCGCATGCCACGCACCAGCCGCATCGTTGCCGCAGCCAACGGCAACGCGCAGGCCTATCACCTGTCAGGCATGCAGCGCAGCTTGGCCCACACCGCGCTCAAGATCGGTGGCAAAGTGGCCCCCGGTCTGGCCCTGCGGCGGTTCGACTGGCTTTATGATCACGATGTGACCAGGACCTGAGTCCTTGGTCATCCTCTGTGGTCAAATATCCCCGCCGGAGGCATCCGCAAGGTCCGCCAAAACCTAGGCCTCCAGATCAATCCAGACCGGCACATGATCTGACGGACCGTCGCCCGCCCGCACCTGCTTGTCGATCTGACAATCGCGCAGCAAATCCGCCGCCTGCGCCGACAGCAGCAGATGGTCAATGCGGATGCCGTTGTTGCGCTCCCATGCGCCGGCCTGATAATCCCAGAACGAATACTGCCCCGGTTTGGCGTTGCGGGCGCGGAACGCATCGGTCAGGCCCAGATTGACCAACCGCCGGAAGGCCTCGCGGCTTGGCAGCACGAACAGCGCATCCTTGGCCCACAATTCGGGTTTTGCGGCGTCGACCGGCTGCGGGATCACGTTGTAATCGCCACAGAACACCAAAGGCTCTTCGGTTGCCAGCAGGGCCTGCGCCCGCGCCTGCATCCGCGCCATCCAGGCCAGTTTGTAGCCGTATTTGCCTGCCATCACCGGCTGACCCGCCGCGTCAAATTCCACCGGATTGCCGTTGGGCAGGTACAGCCCGCACACCCGCACCGCCCGCGCCCCGATCACCGTGGCCTCGATCCAGCGCGCCTGCGGGTCTTCGTCATCGCCCGCCTGACCGGATGGGGGCAGACCCCGCACCACATCCTCCAGCGGCAGCCGGGACAGGATCGCCACGCCGTTGAAGCTTTTCTGCCCATGGGTTTCAACGCGGTAGCCCATGCTTTCGAAGATCTCGCGCGGAAAGGAGTCATCCACGGATTTGATCTCTTGCAGGCAAACCACATCGGGTTGCGCGGTGCCAAGCCAGGCTGGCAAAGCCTCGATCCGCGCCTTGATGCCGTTGATGTTGAACGTGGCGATTTTCATGGGCGCGGCCTTTGTTGTTCACGCCGTTTTAGGCCCACAGACCGCGCCCGGCAAGGGCAGGTGTCAGGCGCTTTGCTGCCACTTGACCGAAGCCGCCGCCAGCCACAGCGCATCCAGCGCATCAAGCGCGGCTGGGTCAAAGCGATGCAACTCTTCCCAATAGCGCCCCGAAGCCACCTGATAGCCCAGTTCTGCCTCGCGCGCCAAAGCCGCCGCCGCCGTATCGGCGCAATAGGCCAGGGGGCGTGCCCGCGCCGCCGCCGTCCGCGCCACGCGCGGGAAGATCAGCCGCGACGGACCATTTGACAGGTTGACCATGGCACAGCCCTGCATGGCCGCCAGCACCATCAGCCGCGCCGATTTCGCCTCAAGACTGCGCAGGGTGATGTCGGCGCGCAAGGGGTCTGGCTGGCCGTTGCCGTAGAAATGCGTCTCACCGTTCGTGGGATAATGCATGTCGCAGCCAAAGGCGGCAATCACCTTTGGCCGCAGGCTGTGCAGCGCCCAATAGCCGGCGGTAAAGGCCATGGTGGCCCCGGCATAGACAAAGCCGCCCAACGCGTTCTGGGCCGGCACGAAATCATCCTCGGTGATGATGGACTGTCCTGCACCCGGCAGCGGACGCCGCTCGGGCGCAAAATCCCAAGGGTGGATCATCACATCCCAATCCGCCCGCAC
>CAZCFC010000165.1:0-6819 GCA_964497815.1 uncultured Cypionkella sp. | reverse complement strand
GCCATCCCTGCTATATGCATGCCGGGCGCAACATCGCCATCATCGGCGCGTTTCGCGGCGATTTCCGCCTGACATTCTTCAATGCCGCCTTGATGGCCGACCCCGATGGTGTGTTGACGCGTCAAGGCCCGAACACCCGTCACCCCGACGCCCTCCGCTTCACCGACAGCGCCATGGTCAGCGCGCAGGCACGCACCATCCGCGCCTGTCTGGCCGAGGCGATGGCCTACGCGGCAGCCGGAATTTTACCTGCCAAATCCCCAGACGAAATCACCTTGCCCGACGAACTGACCGAAGCTTTCGACGCCGACCCCGAACTGGCCGAGGCCTTCCACGGCCTGACCCCAGGTCGACAGAAAAGCTATGTGATCAATCTGAACGGTGCGAAGACCACGGCCACCAGACAGGCGCGCATCGCCAAATTCCGCAGCCATATTCTGGCAGGCAAGGGCGCGACAGAGCGGTAAGGGCTACCGCCCCTTCCACACCGGATCGCGTTTCTCGGCAAAGGCCTTTGCGCCTTCCAACTGATCCTCAGAGGAATACAGCCGGTCTACCGTTGGCATCTGCCGTTTGGTCACGCGGTTCAAAGCGTCCTGAAACCGCAGGTTCTCGGCCTCACGCACCACTTCCTTGATGGCGGCGTACACCAGCGGTGGCCCGGACTCCAGCAGCCGCGCCAGTTCCCAGGCTTTGTCCAGCAGCAGCTCGGGCGTCGTGATTTCCTTGACAATCCCCCACCGCAGCGCCTCTTGCGCGTCAAACCAGCGCCCTGTCAGCAGCAAGTCCATCGCCACATGATAGGGTATGCGTTTTGGCAACTTGATGCTGGCTGCATCCGCCACGGTGCCAGACCGGATTTCCGGCAAAGCGAAGGAGGCATTCGATGAACACAGGATCAGATCGGCCGACAGCGCAAGCTCCAGCCCGCCGCCGCAGCAGATCCCGTTCACCGCCGCGATGACCGGCTTGTTCAGGTTCGGCAATTCCTGCAGGCCACCAAAGCCGCCCACGCCGTAATCACCATCGACCGCATCGCCTTCGGCCGCAGCCTTCAGATCCCAGCCGGGGCAAAAGAATTTCTCGCCCGCCGCCCGAAGGATACAGACCCTCAGACTGTCATCGTCGCGGAAATCACGGAAAACCAGCCCCATCACACGGCTGGTTTTCAGACTGATCGCATTGGCCTTGGGCGCGTCCAGCGTCACCTCAAGGATCGCCCCTTCGCGCCGGGTTTTCACCGGACCGTCCACACGCATTTCCATCTAGGCTCTCCTGATCAGGGCATCGACCGCCACAGCCCCTTGGGGCCGCACAAGGATCGGATTGATTTCAATTTCCTCAAGGCTGGCATCGGCCAGCATCAGATTGCCAAGACGCACGGCAATCTCCGCCACGGCCGCCATGTCGGCGCGGGGGCGCCCCCGATAGCCATCCAGCAGCGGCCACAGCCGCAAACCACGCAACGACTCCAGCACCTGGGGCACGGTCACAGGCAGGATCAACGTCACGGTATCGGCCAAAACCTCTGCCGTCACCCCCCCGATGCCCAAGGTCAACGACACCCCGTAAACCGGATCGCGCCGCAGACCCAGCAGGATTTCGGCCACCGCCCCGGTTATCATTTCTTCAACCAGATAGCCCGTGGCCCCCGGCATCTCGGCTTGGCCCTCCAGCGTCGTCAGACCCAGACGCACCGCCCCGGCCTCGGTCTTGTGCGCAAACCCCAAACCCTTCAGTGCGAAGGGCGGGGTTAACCCCGCCACCCCCAAGTCAGCCAAAGTAGCGGCAGTTACCGCACGCGGCACGTCTACCCCGGCCGCCGCAAGAACGGACTTGCCGTCGGCTTCGGACAACATGACACTGTCGCGGGGGGCAAAAACCTGCGCGGGCCGCCAGCCCGGTACACCCGCCACCGCCTGCGCCGCCCGGATCGCGGCCAACGCGGTTTCCAACCCCATCAGCGTGCAAACCCCCTGATCCATCAAGGTCCGCGCACGCGCCTCATCAAAATTCTCCGGCATCGAAGCCAGCGGAAACGCCGGCTTGCCTGTCGATTGCTGGGCGGACACGATGGCGTTGATGGCAGGCTCGTACCAGGCCGGATCACAGCGGTCGATGCGCGGCGGGTCGATGATGTAGATGCCTGCGTCGTAATCACCCAGCATCGTTGTAAACACATCCGTTGTGCGCGGCCCGTCGCCCCAAATAAAAGTGTGATAATCCAAAGGGTTGGCAATCGTGACAATCGGGCCCAGAATCTCGCCCAACCGCGCCCGCACGGCATCCGACGGCGGCGGAAAGTCGATGTCAAAGGGTGCCGCCAGATCGGCCACCAAGCCCGCCTCGCCGCCAGAACAGGACAGGCTGCACAACCGCGCCCCCAAACCCGGACCATGCACATGAAGGATTTTCAGCGTTTCGATCAACTCGGACGGCGTATTCACTTCCGCCACACCGATCTGCCGCAAAAACGCAGATGACGCCGCCCCGCCCCCGGCCAAAGACGCGGTATGACTTGCCGCGGCAGTCCGCGACAATTCGGTCTTGCCAGACTTGATGCAGACAATCCCCTTCCCCGCCGCCCGTGCCCGCTGCGCAAGTTCGGCAAAAGCCGCCGCATCGTCGATGCCTTCGATATACATGCCGATCGCCGTCACCCGCGGATCAGCCAACATCGCCCCCGCCAGATCGGCCAGCCCAACCACCGCAGCATTGCCCAGACAAGCCACATAGGCCACTGGCAAAGCCCGCTTTTGCATCGACATGTTGATGACGATGTTCGATGATTGCGATAGCAAGGCTACCCCGCGATCCACCCGCACCCCGCCATGCTGATCCGGCCACAGCAGCGCGCCATCCAGATAATTGATCACTCCATAGCAATTCGGCCCCAGGATCGGCATGTCTCCAGCCGCCGCAACAAGCCGAGCCTGTAATTCGGGCTCACCGGCCTCGGTCCAGCCGCTGGCAAAACAGATCGCACCCCCGGCCCCCATTGCCGCCAGTTCTGCCACCACCTCAATCGTGGCAAAACGGTTGACGCCAACAAACACAGCATCAGGGGCTTGTGGCAAATCGGCCAAAGACGCATAGGCGCGCAATCCGCCAATCTCGGGTTTTGTCGGATGCACCGGCCAGATCTGCCCGGAATATCCCATCTTGCGGCATTGCTCGATCACATTCAGCGCCCAAGACGCCCCCAGAACAGCAATGGATTCAGGCCGCAAAAGGCGATTCATGTCCTTCATTTCACATGCGCCTCTTGAAGAAACCGGCCGGGGCGCTGCCCCGGACCCCGGGATATTTAAGGACAGATGAATGACGCAGACTGCGCCCCACCCCAGCGCGCCGGGGTGGGGTTTCACCTGTCACGGTCATCGGGGTCCCCCCCTGTACCGTAGAATCATCGTGACGCATTAACGTTAACATTTCGTTTCATCTGTCCTTCAATATCCTCGGGGGGAGGCGAAGCCGTGGGGGGCAGACAGCCCCCCGGGTTTTTCGCAGAAAAACCTGTCAGCCCCCCTGTGCGCGCAGCAGTTCCCGACTGATGATATGGCGTTGGATTTCGGAGGTTCCCTCCCAGATCCGCTCTACCCGGGCATCACGCCAGATGCGTTCCAGCGGCAATTCGTCCATCAGCCCCATGCCGCCATGAATCTGGATGGCCTCATCCGCGATCATCGCCAGAACCTCGGTGGCCTTCAATTTGGCCATCGACATATCGGCCTCGGTCACAGTGCCCTGATCATATTTCCACGCCGCCTCACGCGTCAGCAGTTCCGCCGCCTTCAACTCCATCGCCATATCGGCAAGTTTGAAGGACACGCCCTGGAACTTGCCGATCTGCTGGCCAAACTGTTTGCGCTCGGCGGCATAGGACATCGCATGTCCCAGCGCGCGCTCTGCCCGGCCGAGGCAGGTCGAGGCCACCTGCAACCGCGTTGCCCCCAGCCACTTGCCCGCAACTTCAAAGCCCTTGTGGACAGCGCCAAGAACCTGGCGTTTGTGCAGACGGCAATCATCGAATTCAAGGATCATGTTGTTATAACCCCGGTGCGAAACGTTGCGATACCCCTCGCGCACGGTAAAGCCCGGTGTGCCCTTGTCGACCAGAAACGCCGTGATCAGCTTTTTCTTGCCGCGCGCCGTTTCTTCTTCGCCCGTCGCCACCCAGACAATGGCGAAATCGGCCACATCCGTGTGGCTGACGAAGTCCTTGTAGCCCTACACGATGAATACATCGCCCTCGTCAAGTGCAAAGGCCTTCATCGAGCGCAGATCAGACCCCGAACCCGGTTCAGTCATCGCCTGGCAGTCGTGCTTTTCGCCGCGGATGCAGGGATAAAGATACTGTTCGCGCTGCTCATCCGTGCAGGCCAGCAGGATGTTGGACGGCCGCGACACACAATTCCAGTGCAGGGCATAGTTTGCGCGGCCCAGCTCTTTTTCATACAAAAGCCAGGTCAGCGTGTCCAACCCGGCACCGCCCACCTCTTCGGGCATATTGGCGGCATACAGCCCCGCCGCAATTGCCTTGGCCGCGATTTCCTTGCGCAGTTCGGGGCGCAGTACCCCGGTACGCTCGACCTCGGCCTCATGCGGGTAAAGCTCGTTTTCAACGAAACCACGCGTGGCATTGACGATCATCTGCTGTTCTTCGGACAGTCCAAAGTTCATCTCTCAGCCCTTCTTTTGTCCAACCGCCCGACCTGCGCCATCGGGCAGAGCCAAGCCAGAGTGGCCGTCGGCAATGGCCTGCAGTTTGCCCCAGACCTCGGGCGCTGCCGGCGTTGATTTGCCCGTTGCCATGTTCACATGCAGGCAAAGCTGTTCCACCGTTGCCACGCAATCAGCGCCGCGCATGATCCGCACGAAAGACCGGAACCGTTTTTCATCGGCTGAAATGATCTGCAACGTCCCGGTCAAGCGGTCGCCCAGCTTGGCCTCGCCCAGATGCCGGATGTGGGTTTCGGCCGAATAGAACGAGTTCCCCGCAGCCACGTAATCCATCCCCGCCCCGATCAGCCGCAGGAAATTGTCAACGGTTTCCGAGTTGGCAAAGTAATAGCGGCTTTCGGTCATATGGCCGTTATAGTCGATCCAACCGGGCAACACCTGCATATGGGCCATGACCAGCGGCGCGGTTTTGGGTGCCGTATCGGTTGCGCCAAAGAAGGCCGTGGCGTTGCGCGCGTCATGGTCGCGCAGCACTTTGCCCGCGCCCCAGTTGCGCTCTTTCAGGGCACGCAGGAAACCGATCAGGTTGCTGTCGCGGATGCGCTCCAGCTCGCGGATGGTATGGTGGCCGGATTGCGCATCCGACTGGCCTGCGATCAGGTCCACCAATTCGTCGTTGAATTCCGGCACATCCATCAGCTTGGTCCAGGGCCAGGTCAGGCAGGGGCCGAACTGCGCCATGAAATGTTTCATCCCGGCCTCGCCTCCGGCGACGCGGTAGGTTTCAAACAGGCCCATCTGACCCCAGCGCAGGCCAAAGCCCATGCGGATGGCCTCGTCGATTTCTTCGGTTGTGGCGATGCCGTCCTTCACCAGCCACAGCGCCTCGCGCCACACGGCCTCAAGGAAACGATCCGCGATATGGGCGTCGATTTCCTTGCGGATGTGCAGGGGGAACATGCCGATTTCTTTGAGAATGACCTTGGCCGCCTCAATCACAACCGGGTCGGACTTGGCCGAAGGCACAACCTCGGCAAGTGGCAAAAGGTAAACCGGGTTGAAGGGGTGGGCCACAAAAATTACCGCAGGGTTTGCAGCGTTTTCCTGCAATTCACTGGGTTTGAAGCCCGAAGTTGAGGAACCGATCGGCGTGCCCAGTTCGGCTGATTGTTGAATCTGTGCAAAGACGCGGTGCTTAAGGTCCAGCCGTTCGGACACGGATTCCTGAATGTAATGCGCGCCTTCGACCGCTTCTGTGATGGTGGCGACGAAGGACAGCTTGCCTTCCGGCGGCATCGGCACATCCGACAACGCCGGCAGTGCTGCGCGGGCATTGGCCAACACCTCGCCGATCTTGCGTTCTGCCTGCGGGTCTGGGTCAAACACCGAGACGTTCCAGCCGTTCAAAAGGAACCGCGCCGCCCAACCGCCACCAATAACCCCACCACCGATGATTGCCGCTTTCCGTGTCATGCCTTTTCCTTTCACTTGGGGACAAGCCCCCCTTGCCCAACACGCCCCCACAAGAGGAGAGTGAGGTGCTTATGCATCCTGCCGCGCCGCCCGATGCCAAAGGCTTCCTTGCCCCGCGCAGGGAAGGATCGGGGTTGGTCGCCGCTGTTCAGTCCACGCAAAGGCCGACCTTCTGGCCGTCCTCCATCACCACCTGATAGCAGCCAAACTGCGGCGTTACCTTTGAGCAACTCAGGGTGTCAGCCATACAAGCGCCCGAACAATCGCTTGCCCTCTGGCAGGCCTTGCCGGCATCGAGCGTCGGGCGCAGGCAAATTTCGGCCCGCGCCAGACCGCCCATTCCAACGACACCGCCATGGTCCAGACAATCGGCGCGCTCGGCCTGCGTCAGGCCAGCCGCGCCGGGTGGAAACGGCGGCGGGGCTTCGGCCTGACAGGCCGTCAAAGCCAGCAGCGCGGCGATGACCAGAAATTTGCGCACACTCGTTACCCCTGTGTTTCCCTAGCGCGGCATTGGGGCCCGCTTTTCCAGTTTCAGTTTTGCCCGCACTTCGGCCGGGGTGATCACCCGCGCGCCAAGGTTCGAGATGATCGTCACCGCACGTTCCACCAGTTGCGCATTGGTCGCCAGCACGCCCTTGTCCAGCCACAGGTTGTCCTCCA
>CAZCFC010000164.1:0-6869 GCA_964497815.1 uncultured Cypionkella sp. | reverse complement strand
GCTCACTGCGGGTCCGGTTCGGTGAAGGCTTGCAGCGCCTTCATGGCGGCTGCGCTCGCGATGGCGGCCACCTGTTCGGCCGTCAGCGGTTGCGGCGCCGGGGGCGCGGTGATGGTGGTCGGCGTGCAGATGATCGTGACGCCGGACGCCTTGATCGAAAGGATCAGGTCAATCAACTCGGCACATTCGGCATCGGTCAGGCCACCGGCGATTTCGTCCAGAAGCAAAAGCTTTGGCGCGGTGGCGATTGACCGCGTCAATTCAAGCCGCTTGCGGTCAAGCAACCCCAACTCGCCTGCCCGTTTTGCGGCCTTGGACAGCAGACCCGTGCGCTGCAGTGCATCCATGGCAAAGGGGCGCGCGGCGGCCTCCGAAAGGTTCTGCCCGAAGGTGGCCGCGACAAGTGCATTTTCAAAGACCGTCAATCCGCCAAAAGGCTGTGGCACCTGAAACGACCGGGCGATGCCCAGGCGTGACCGGGCGCGCGCGTCTTTCGGTGTGATGTCTTGCCCGAAAAACCGGACCTTTCCCCCGTCGGCACGTACGGTGCCCGTCAGAAGATTGAACAATGTGGTCTTGCCCGCACCGTTCGGCCCGATGATTCCCAAAGCCGTGCCGGATGGCAACGCAAAGCTGACCTCCCGGGTGACCTGAACGGCCCCATAGCTTTTCTTCAGCCCTACGGCTTCGATAGCGACCACTGACCGCTCCATCCCGCGCCCCTCCCTGCCGGTTTCGACAAGACAGCCCCCCTGTCCGATCTGCGCCAACATAGGGCGATCAATGCACTAATAGCAAGATAATATATTTTGTGTTGCATTATCTATCGGGCTTTGGCAGTGTCGGGTCAGGAACAGATGGGGAGGAATACCATGGCGATTCCCGCAGAGAATTTTGATTTTGACGTCATCCAGATCGGCTACGGTCCGGTCAGCAAGGCATCAGCCTTGTTTCTGGAGCGTATGGGCTGGAGCGTTGGTGTCTTTGAACGCTGGGAAGAGGTCTATCCGCTGCCGCGCGCCGTCTGCATCGACCACGAGCTTTACCGTGTGCTGCACGCGGCCGGGCTTGGCGATGTGGCCACCCGTGTCTGCAACGACGCGCCGACTTACCGCTGGTTCGGCGCCGGCTGGGAGGAACTTCTTGCCATCGACTGGGCGGCAGGGTCGATTTCCGGCGGGTCCGAGGTGAACTTCATCCACCAGCCCAGCTTTGAATGGGCGATGGATGCGCGCATCAAGGAAAGCAAGCGTGTCTCGTTGAACTTCCACAGCGAAGCCATCAGCGTCATTCAAGACAAGAACCGCGTCACGGTCAAGATCTTCGATACCAAGACCGGCACGACCCGCGACTACACCGCCCGCTACCTGATCGGCATCGACGGCGCGAACAGCTTCGTGCGCGAAAGCCTGGGTATCGGGCGCACTGATCTGGGGTTCGCGGCTGACTGGCTGGTCATCGACTTTGCGTTGAACGGCGGACTGACGGCGCGCGATCTGGGCATTCCCGAATGCGGCCAATATGCCAACCCCGTGCGTCCGACCACCATCGTTCCGGGCGGGGTCGAGGCCGATGGTCGCGTGCTGCGCCGCTGGGAATTCATGCGCCTGCCGCATGAAACAAAAGAGGAAATGGTCAAGGAAGAAAAGGTCTGGGATCTGCTTGATGCCTGGATCAAGCCGGATCAGGGCCAGTTGATCCGCCACGCGCTTTATTCCTTCCGCAGCCTTGTCGCGGATACCTTCCAGAAAGACCGCATCTTCCTTGCAGGCGATGCCGCCCACGTCATGCCACCCTTCATGGGCCAAGGCATGTGCGCCGGCCTGCGCGATGTCTGGAACCTTGCGTGGAAACTCGATCTGGTCCTCAGGGGCAAGGCAGACGCGTCGCTGCTTGAAACCTACACGCCGGAACGCGCGCCGCATGTCACCGACGTGATCAAGATTTCGATGTTCCTGGGCTCGATCATCTGCATGCCTGACCCGGAAGAGGCGCGCAAACGCGACGAGATGTTCCTTGGCGGCAACGCCCCGAAACCCGCGCCCTTCCCGATCCTGACCGACGGCATGCTGGAACGTGATGCACAAGGCGCAGTCCTTGCGCCTGCGGGGCAACTGTCTTGCGCGGGAACCGTGCGACTGGGCGGGATCACCGGGCGCTACGACAGTTTCGTCGCCCCCGGGGCCTTCACGCTTGTGGTTCAGGACGGTTTTGCCGTTTCCACCGAAGCCCGCCGGGTTTGCGACGAAAATGGCATCGCCATCGTCACGGTCGCGGACCGGCGCTTTGCCGCGGTGGACCAGATCGGTGACACCCAAGGCCAGTTCGGCCGTTTCATGGCCGAGCATGGCATCGGCGCGATGCTGGTCCGGCCCGATTTTTACCTGTTCGGCGGGGCACAAGACGGCCTGCGGCTTGACAGGATGCTGGGTGACTTCGTCCGGCAGGCGCAAGCCTTCCGCATCGCGGCTGCCACCAAGGAGACCGTCGCCGCCTGAGAGGGGCGGCGCGACATTCAACAGGGAGGACTACAATGAACAACAGGGGTTATACCCGCCGGACGATTCTGCGCACCGGTTTGATGGCCGGATCCGCAGTCGCCTTGCCAGGTCTGCTGACGCGCCGCGCTTTCGCGCAGTCCGAAACCATTCGGATCGGCTTTGTTTCACCGCAGACAGGTCCTGTCGCCGCGTTTGGGGCATCGGACGAATATGTGCTGGCCCAGGTGCGTCAGGCAATCGGCGCGGGGATCGAAATCAACGGGATCACCTATCCCGTCGAGATCATCGTCAAGGACACCCAATCCAGCGCCAACCGCGCCTCAGAGGTGGCCAACCAATTGATGCTGGATGACGAAGTCGATCTTATGCTTGCCTCGTCGACGGCCGATACGACCAATCCGGTCGCGGATCAGTGCGAGTTGAACGAGATGCCCTGCATTTCGACCGACACCCCATGGGACGGCCATTTCTTTGGCCGCGGCGGCGATCCGGCGGTGGGTTTTGACTGGACCTACCACTTCTTCTGGGGCGCGGGTCAGGTTGTCGACAGCTATACCGCCCTTTGGGACCAACTGCCGACAAACAAGAAGGTCGGCGTCCTGTGGTCAAACGACAGCGATGGCGTGCCACTGTCCAATGCCACCACCGGCCTGCCACCGCTTTTCGCGGCAAAGGGATACGAGGTGATTGACGCAGGCTTCCATCAGCCGTTGGCAGATGACTTTTCGGCCCAGATTGCCCAGTTGAAAGATGCAGGGGTCGACATTGTCTCGGGCGTCTTCCTGCCGCCCGATTTCACCACCTTCTGGACGCAGGCCGCGCAACAGGGCTTCCGCCCGAAGGCCGTCACCGTCGCCAAGGCGCTGCTGTTCCCGTCTGCCGTCGAATCGCTGGGGCAGAACGGCAATGGCGTGTCATCCGAAGTCTGGTGGTCGCCGAACCACCCCTACAAATCGGGCCTGACCGGCATCAGCTCGGCCGACCTTGCCAAGGGCTACGAAGCCGCCAGCGGGCAGCAGTGGATCCAGCCCACCGGCTACAAGCACGCCCTGCTTGAGGTCGCCATCGACGTGCTGAAACGCTCGGGCAACCCCAAGGACAAAGGGGCCGTGCGCGATGCCATAATGGCGACGGATTACCAGTCGATCGTGGGGCCGGTGTCGTGGAAGAACGGTCCCGTCAAGAACGCCTGCCAGACCCCGCTTGTGGGTGGTCAATGGGTGGCGCGGGACGACGGCAAGTTCGACATCGTCGTTTGCGAAAACAAGACAGCACCGGAAATTCCCGTGCAGCAGCCTTTCGCAGCCCTGTAAAATGACAGAGCGCCGGTTCGTCCGGCGCTCTGCCTTTCAGGCCGTTTCGTGCGCCTTGACCACATCAGACTGAATCAGGATGCGGGTCGTCTTTGCCAGATGCTGACGGATCGCCTCGGTTGCGCGACCCACATCGCGGGCCACCGCAGCATCGGCCAACTCTTTGTGCTCGCCCACCAGATCGCGCTTGGCCCGATCCAGCGGCACTGACACGCGGCGGTACCGTTCCGACTGCACAAACAGCAACTCACGCAGCCGCAGCAGCCAGGGGCTGTCACAGGCTGCGACCAATGCCTCATGGAATCGCTTGTGCGTCTCTGCCCAGGTTTCGCTGACGCGGGCGGGGTCGTGATCGTCCTGCAGGCTCAGCTTTGACAGCTCGAACTCGGTCGAGACGATATTGGCTTCCCATTTCAGATCGCCATTCTTTATGGCGCTTTCCAGACAAAGGCTTTCGATCGTAGCCCGCACCCGCGTGATGTCCTGCAACTCTGCCTCGGTGATGGGGGCCACGCGAAACCCCTTGCGCGGCTCTGAAATGACCAGCCCTTCGGAAGACAGACGCGACAAAGCCTCGCGCACCGCGCCAAGGCTGAAGCTAAGCTGATCACACAGATCGGCAATGATAAGCTTTTGCCCCGGTGCCAGCCGACAGGAAAGGATTTCGGCGCGCAATTGCGAGTAGGCTTCGGCTGTCAGACTGCCGCTTTCGGGGCGCGCCATAGGAGAGTCCTTTGGTCAAACGATCAATAATTCCATTGATAATATATTCTTGTCCGGCGCGCCATGACAGAATGCGCCAAAGCCATGATAAAGCATAGCGCGGCAAATAATATATTTTTGATTGACGAATGTATCCCGTCGCGCCATGATGGCCGCAACTGAATACAGGAGATTCCCATGCGCTTTGCATCCTACGTACAGAACGGCCGCCAAGGGCTTGCCACGCTGGTCAACACGTCGTGGCACGGCCTTACCGAGGCCGACCCGGCCTTCCCCGGCACGTTGCTGTCTCTGATTGAGGCGGGACAAGCTGCCCTTGCTGCGGCCGCCGCCACGCTTGCCAAAGCCCCTGTCGTCGATCTGGGCAGCGTGACTCTTCTGCCGCCCGTCTCGAACCCCGGCAAGATTGTCTGCGTCGGTCTGAACTACACCGACCACTCTGCCGAAAGCGGCTTCAAGCAGCCCGAATACCCGACCCTGTTCGGTCGCTTCAACTCCAGCTTGATCGCCCATGGCGCGCCGATCCTGCGCCCGGCCTTCTCGGAACAGCTGGACTATGAGGGCGAGTTGGTCGCCATCATCGGCAAGACCGCACGCGACGTGGCCGAGG
Organism: uncultured Cypionkella sp.; assembly: GCA_964497815.1. GTDB lineage: Bacteria > Pseudomonadota > Alphaproteobacteria > Rhodobacterales > Rhodobacteraceae > Cypionkella. The sequence goes on along the minus strand of CAZCFC010000164.1, from coordinate 1,722 downwards.
CCGATGCCCTTGCCTACATTTCGGGCTATTCGATCTTCAACGATGCCTCGATCCGCGACTACCAGTTCAAGGCCCCGCAATGGACGCCGGGCAAGAACTTTGACGACACCGGCGCGTTCGGTCCGCATTTCGTCACCGCCGACGAACTGCCCCCAGGCTGCGAGGGTCTGAAACTTGTCACCCGCCTGAACGGCCAGGTTGTGCAAGAAGCGTCGATCTCGGATATGGTGTTTTCGGTCGCGCAGCTTGTCTCGATCCTTTCGACCTTCATGACACTGCAGCCCGGCGACGTGATCGTGACCGGTACGCCATCGGGCGTGGGCCTTGCCCGCAAGCCCCCGCTGTGGATGCGGGATGGCGATACGGTCGAGGTCGAGGTGGAACAGATCGGCATCCTGTCGAACCCCGTCCGCGACCGCGACGCGGTACAACCCGCCAAAGTCGCCTGACGACATGGACCAAGGGAGGAGGTCCCCATGACCGCAATCACCGGCAAAGTCGAAATCGTCAAACGTCCCGGCGAATTGGGCATCCATTCGATGGATACGTTCAATATGGCCGTACCCAACCTGAAAGTGGCCGAAGATTTCTACAAGACCTTCGGCCTTGACGTAAGGGAAGAAGGCAACGGTCTGGGCCTTTATACCTTTGGTTCCACCCACCGATGGGCAAGCATCACCGAAGGCGGCAGAAAGAAACTGAACTTCCTGTCCTTTGGCGTGTTCGAAGAAGACTTCGAACCGATGAAGCGGCGCATCGAACAGGCGGGCGTCCGCCTGATGGACGCCCCACCAGGGTTTGATTCAAACGGCATCTGGTTTCACGACCACAACGGCGTGCTGATCGAAGTCAAGATATCGGAAAAAAGCGCGCCCAACCAGAAGGTTGCCTTCGACATGACCTCCTGTCCGGGGGGCGTGGCGGGCGCGCCGCAGCGGTCAAAAGCGACCAAGGTGCGGCCGGTGCGGCTTGCCCACGTTTTGATATTTACCGCAGACGTGCCCAAAGCCATCGAATTCTACCACCGCGTCCTTGGCCTGCGCCTGTCGGATCGGTCGGGTGACGGCATCTGCTTCATGCATGGGATCCACGGATCTGACCACCATCTGATCGCCTTTGCAAAATCAAGCGCGCCGGGTCTGCACCATTGCAGCTGGGATGTCGGCTCGATCAACGAGATCGGCAAGGGCGCAATGCAGATGGCGGAAAAGGGCTTTCAGAAGGGCTGGGGTCTGGGACGACACGTGCTGGGATCGAACTATTTCCACTACGTGCAAGACCCGTGGGGCAGCTATTCGGAATACTCGGCCGACATCGACTACATCCCCGCAGATTGCGACTGGGACGCCGGAGACTACCCACCAGAAGATTCCATCTACCTCTGGGGGCCAGACATCCCGAAAGACTTCATCGTCAATCACGAGGCAACGGCCTAAGGGCAAAGCCAGAGCTCGTCAGGCGGCCCCCCTCCGCAGGGGCCGCCATTTCACAAACAGCCCCCCGACATGAAGAAAATCTATCCCAACGCCGCAGCGGCGCTTGTCTGAGACTTACTTGAAAGATAGGGGGTTTGCCCCCTTTCGCCACCTTTTTCGGGACTGCATCATCGACCATTGGCCTGCGGCGGGCGGAGAAGTCGTCCTTGGCGAAATTCTGGCGGAACGCAAGTTTCACCGTAACCATCCGCCGGGAGCCGCGGTCATGCCGGGTTGACTAGTGGTA
>CAZCFC010000163.1:0-6903 GCA_964497815.1 uncultured Cypionkella sp. | reverse complement strand
AGCCGCTGGATGGTGTCGCGCACCACATCCTCGCGGTTGTAAATCGTTCCGGTGGTGCCGTAGAGCACGCAATTGTGGGTGTAGTGGGTGTAGATCAGGCCAATGTCGCGCTCATCCCAGATCTTGTGGGTGCAGCGCACGATGTAATCGACAATATCGGTGTAGATCGGATCAAACCCGCGCAGGCCCTGCGTGCGTTTGCCGCCCATCGGGGCCAGATCGGGGTAATCGTGACGTTCGACCTGCATCACCTTTTCTTCGCGCGCCGGGGTCAGTTCCCCCCGTGAAACGGCGCTGTCTTTCTTGTCTGTCATTCCGATCACCTGCCTGTTGCTTCAACCCCCCAGCCGCGTCTTGTGACGTCCGGCAGGGATAAGTTTATCCGACGCGGGTGAAACTGAACGTCAAAGCATACGTATGCAAGAAGAATCTGAAGGGGCTGGCAAACTTCTGGTCGTCGCGGTCGAAAAACAGGCGGATCAGGGGGCGGCCATTGCGGCAAGGCTGATCCAGGCCGCAAGTTCGCAGACTTGCTGGATGGCCCCCAGAACATCGCCGGTCTGACCGCCGATCTGGCGCAAGGCAAGGCGCACCATGCCAAAGGCCAGCAGCAGAATCGCCAGGCTGATCCAAAGGGCGGGCCATGGCCCAAGGCACAGCAGCAGGGCGGACAATCCGATCAGCCCGGCGATGCCTGCGCCCTGCGCGCTGCCGCCGCTGGCGGATTTGCCAAGGCCATCGGCGCGTGCGGCGGGGACAAGAACCATGACGGCGGGCAAGACCGCGCGGCTGGCGATGGCAAGGCCCAGAAAGGCCCAGGCCGCCGTTGGTCCGGGCAGGCTGGCGATTGCCTGCCAGCGCAGGCCCAGCGACAGGATCAGCGCCACCGTGCCATAACTGCCGATCCGGCTGTCGCGCATGATTTCAAGCTTGTGGGCGCGGTCGCGGCCCCCGCCAAAGCCATCGGCCAGATCGGCCAGACCGTCTTCGTGCAGCCCGCCGGTGGCCAGTATGCCAACCAGCAGCGCCAGCCCCGCCGCAACCCCGACGGGCAGGTGAAAGGACTGGCCCAGCAGCAATGTCAGCGCCGCCAGCCCGCCCACCGCCAGCCCGACCACAGGAAAGGCCCAGGCCGATTGCCCAAGGGACGGAAACGGCGCGCGCAATTGTCCGGCGGGCAGGCGTGTCAGCAGCATCAGGGCCACCTGCAATTGTGCCAGCCGGGGTTGGATCATACCGCGGACACTCCGGCTTCGCCAAAGGTGGCCATGCCGTTGTGAACTTCAATCGCCGCACGCAGGATGCCCAAGGCCAGCGCCGCGCCTGAACCTTCGCCCAAGCGCATGTCGAATTCCAGAATCGGGCGCTTGTCGATGGCGGCCAGCAGGCGGCGGTGGCCGGGTTCGGCGCTGGCATGGCCAACAAGGCAATGGTCGAGCAAGCGCGGGTCGATGGCATAAAGGACCGAGGCTGCGGCGGTGCAGATGAAGCCGTCCAGAATGACCGGGATGCGGGCGGCACGGGCGGCCAGAACCGCACCGCAGATCGCCGCCTGTTCGCGCCCGCCCAAGGCGGCCAGCACCTGCTGGGGGGGCAGGCCTGCATGACGCGCCAGCCCCGCCTTGATCGCCGCCACCTTGCGCGCGATGCCGGCGCTGTCCGAACCGGTGCCGGGGCCGACCCAATCGGACACCTCGCCACCAAACAGCGCCGAGGTCAGCGCGGCGGCGATGGTCGAATTCCCGATGCCCATTTCACCCAGAACCAGCACATCGGCCCGTGGGTCCACCGCCGCAGCCCCCCGGTTCAGCGCGTCGATGCAGGCCGCATCGCTCATGGCGGGGCCGGTGGTGAAATCGTCGGTGGGGGTGTCAAGATCAAGCGCCATGACCGACAGCTGCGCGCCATTGGCGCGGCAAAGCTGGTTGATCGCCGCCCCGCCGGCGGTGAAATTGGCCACCATCTGTGCGGTGACGGCCTGCGGATAGGGGTTCACGCCCTGCGCGCAGATGCCATGATTGCCAGCAAAGACAACGGCCTGCGCATGGGCAATCACGGGCCGCGACGTGCCGCGCCAACCAGCCATGAACACCGCCAACTCTTCCAGTTTGCCAAGAGAGCCCGGCGGTTTGGTCAGGCTGTTCTGGCGGGCCAGGGCCCCATCAATGGCGGACGCATCCGCCTGCGGCATCTGGTTGGCAAGGCTGGCAAGCTGGGTCAGGTCGGTCAGCGCAAAGGTCATCATTTCACTTTCATTGGCAGGCCTGCGACGGCAAGGATGACGTCATCCGAAGCCGCAGCGACCCATTGGTTGACATAGCCCGCCGCATCCCGAAAGGCGCGGGCCAAGGCGTTGTCGGGCACGATGCCGCCACCGACCTCGTTGGTGACAAAAACCACCGGGCTGTGCAGTTGCGGCAGGGCTGCCACCAGCGCCTGCGCCTCGGCCCGCCAGTCGCGGTTGTCCAGCATCAGGTTGGTCAGCCACAGGGTCAGGCAATCGACCAACCGCGGCCCCGTGCCATCGGTGCGCTGCAGAACGCCCACCAGATCAAAGGGCGCGGCATGGCTGATCCATTCCGGGCCACGCCTGGCCTGATGTTCGGCGATGCGGGCCGTCATTTCGGCGTCGCGTGCCTCGGCGGTGGCGATGTAATGGGCGGGGGCGCCCTGACGCAGGGTGATGGCTTCGGCGATGACGCTTTTGCCCGATCGCGCGCCGCCGGTGACAAGACTGATCATCGGCTTTCCTTCGCCCCTTGTTCCTGTGCGCGGAACAAAGCAGATATAGCGCGCCCACGAAAGGAGAAATGCGACCGTGACGCTGCCTGCGACGACAGAGCTTTTGCTGATCCGCCACGCCCCGGCCCTGACCGGGGGGCGGATGGCCGGGCGGCGCGACGTGGCCGCCGATTGCAGCGACAGTGCGGGGATTGCGGGATTGCGCGCGGCGGTGGGGCGGGTTGATCATCTGGTGATCAGTCCGGCGTTGCGCTGTCGCCAGACGGCGGCTGCGGTGTGGCCAGACCTTGCGCCCGTGACGGATGAGCGTCTGTGGGAACAGGATTTCGGCGCGTGGGAGGGCCTGCCCTTTTCCGATCTGCCCGATCTGGGGCCGCTGTCCTTGTCCGATCTTGCGGCGCATTGCCCGCCGCAGGGCGAAAGCTTTGCCATGCTGTGCGACCGGGTCTACCCCGGTCTGCGCGCGGCTGCCGCCTTGGGGGGGCGGGTTGCCGTTGTGGCCCATGCCGGGACGGTGCGGGCGGCGTTGGCGCAGGCCTGTGGCTTTGGTCCGGCGGGGCTGGCGTTTCAGGTGGCACCGCTGTCGCTGACGCGGATCATCGGGGTTGTGGATGGGCCGTGGTCGGTGGCGTCGGTCAACGTGGTGTCGGGATGCTCCCGGCCCACGCGCATCGGGTCGCTGGCCATTTTGGCGAGTTGATGCAGGGGCGTGTTGGTCCGCAAGGGCCGCTGGCCTTGATCAGCCTGCCTTGTCCCGTGCTTGCGGTGACGGCCTGGGGCAGGCCGGGGCGGCATCTGGCGCTGCATGGGGCGGCGGTGTTGTCGACGGACCGGGCGCGGCGGTTCCTGCATCTGTTGCGTCTGCCATTCCGCGCGCCGGTGCTGCTGCGGTCTGACATGGTGGCGGGTGGGGGCGCAGGCAGTTCGACCGCGGCTTTGGTGGCCCTGGCGCGGGTGGCGGGGTGGCGCGGCGATCCGCTGGATCTGGCGCAAGCCTGCCTGAAGACCGAGGGCGCGACCGATCCCCTGATGTTCGCGCGGGCCGAGCGGCTGCTGTGGGCATCCCGGCGGGCCGAAGCTTTGGCGGTCATGCCCGCCTTGCCCGCCTTCGAGGTGTTGGGCGGCTTTTTTGGACCGGGCCAGCGGACAGATCCACAGGATCAGAATTTTCCGGATATTGCCGATCTGCTGCAGGCTTGGCGGTGCGCGCGGACCTTGCCGGAATGGGCCGCGCTGGCCAGTGAATCTGCGCGCCGGACTTTGGAGATGCGGCATCGCGGGACTGATCCTGTGGCCGAACTGGCCCATGCCACCGGGGCGCTGGGATATGTCATCGCGCACACAGGCGCCGCACGCGGGTTGATCTTTGCGCCGCAAACGGTGCCCGATGGGGCGCGGGCGGCGTTGCAGAAGGCGGGGTTTCGTGGCGTGCTGCAGTTCAGGGCCGGAGGGGGAAGCCAATGAATTTCGCAGCGGCGATGCTGGTGGCGATGCTGGTGGATGGCGCGGCAGGTTGGCCAGACCGGATTTACCGCAGGATCGGCCATCCGGTGACATGGATCGGCGCGCTGATCCGGGCGCTGGACCTTCGGTTCAATCGCGCCTTTGACAGTGATCTGCGGCGGCGGCTTGCCGGAGTGTTGGCGGCGGTTTTGGTGATCGTGGCGGCGGCGGGGGGGGCGGCACTGCTGCAGGCCGCGCTGCCCGGCGGATGGGTTGGGACGGTGATGGTGGGGGTGCTGGCCTGGCCGTTGGTGGCTGTGCGGTCGATGTATGATCACGTGGCCGCCGTGGCGCGGCCGCTGGCTGCGGGCGATCTGGGTGCCGCGCGGGTGGCGGTGTCGATGATCGTCGGGCGCGATCCGTCGGTGCTGGACAGCGCGGGCGTGGCGCGGGCGGCACTGGAAAGTCTGGCGGAGAACACCTCGGACGGGATCGTGGCGCCGCTGTTCTGGGGGGCGGTGTTCGGCTTGCCGGGGATCGCGGGGTACAAGGCGATCAACACGCTTGATTCCATGATTGGCCATCGCACGCCGCGGCATGAATGTTTCGGCTGGGCCTCGGCGCGGATTGATGACGTGGTGAACCTGATTCCGGCGCGGCTGACGGGGGTGGTGTTCGCCTTTGCCTCGGGACGTCCGGGCGTTGCACTGCGCTGCATGTGGGCCGACGCGGACAAGCACCGGTCTCCGAATGCGGGCTGGCCCGAAGCGGCCATGGCAGGCGCGCTGGGTGTGCGGATGTCGGGGCCGCGGATATATGGCGACCGCATTGCGCAGGAGCCTTGGCTGAATGGCGCGGCTGTTGATCCGCAGGCCGGGGATATTCAGCGGGGCCTGCGTCTTTATCTGCGGGCGATGGGGCTTTTGGCCGTGCTGCTGGGACTTGTTGCGGTACGGGCGCTGGGCTAGCACGGCGGTGATGGCCCGCAGGAGGCAAGATGCGCGATCACGGCGGCAATATGGATTGGGCGATGCGCCAATATGGCGGCGCGGCGGGCGATTGGATTGACCTTTCGACGGGGATCAACCGCGTGCCCTATCCGGTGCCCGCCCTGCCGCCCGAGGTCTGGACGATGCTGCCGACAGGGGCCGCGATGCAGGATCTGCGCAAGGCGGTGGCGCTGCATTATGGCTGCCATGCGCCGGTTGTGATCACGGCAGGGGCGCAGGCGGCGATACAGATGATGCCCGCGCTGATGGGTCGGCCCGGCTTGGCGCGGGTGATGGCGCCGACCTATAACGAACATGCGGCGGTGCTGCGCGGGGCGGGCTGGCAGGTGGAAGAGGTGGCCGGGCTGGAGTCCTTGGCCGGGGCCGATCTGGCCGTTGTGGTCAATCCGAACAATCCCGACGGCAACACCCATGCACCCGCTGATCTGCTGGCGCTCTGCGATGGCGTCGGGCGGTTGGTGGTGGATGAAAGCTTTGGCGATATTGCGCCTGAGCTGTCCGTTTTGCCGCAGGCGGGGCGGGCGGGGCTGTTGGTGATGCGGTCCTTTGGCAAGTTCTGGGGTCTTGCAGGTGCGCGGCTTGGGTTTGTGTTCGGGTCGTCTGCGGATGTGGCGGCGCTGACGGCGCTGGCGGGGCCCTGGCCGGTGGCCGGCGCGGCGCTGGAGATCGGACGGGTCGCCTTGCAGGATCAGGACTGGGCGCAGGCGACGCGGGCGCGGTTGATCGCAGAAATCCCGCGTGCGGACGCCTTGGCGCGGGCTGCGGGCTGGCAGGTGGCGGGGGGGACGGCGCTGTTCCGGCTGTATCACACGCCCGATGCGCCACTGGCGCAGGCGCGTTTGGCGCGGGCGCAGATCTGGTCACGGATCTTTCCTTGGCATCGGCATTGGCTGCGTTTGGGTTTGCCCGGAGATGAGGGCGAATGGGCGCGGCTGGCGGCGGCTTTGGCGTGACGCAGGTTGGACCAGACCCCAGCGGGGCCAGCCCCTGCACTTACCGAACCCCAGCGGGGGCCAGCCCCCGCACTTACCAAACCCCAGCGGGGGCCAGCCCCCGCACCCCCGGGATATTTGGGCCAGTATGAAAAACAAGAGATAAATTTTAGGGGGTTAGGGGGTTAGGGGGGCAACAGCCTGGCTTTGCGGTTGGGCTTTTGCGTCACGGCGCAGCAGGTAGATGTCCATGATCCAGCCATGGCTGGCGCGGGCTGCGGCACGGGTGGCCATGATTTGTGGCGCGAGTTCTGTCAATGGCCCGGCCAAGGTGATCTGTTGCGGCATGCCGACATAGGCGGCCCACCAGATTGTAACGCCTTTGGGCGGCAGGCTGGTAAAGCTGCACTCTCCGTCCAGCATCACCACCACGGAATCAGCGGCGGGTGGCCAGCCTTCGTCGCGCAGGCGGCGGCCAGTCGTGACGACAAAGGGTGCGCCGATGGTGTTGACCGGGATGGCATGGGCGGCCGTCAGGACCTGCATCGACGTGATGCCGGGGATCACCGTGATTGCCGGTGCGGGCTGCAACCGCGCTGCGATGCGCAGGGTGCTGTCGTAAAGCGACGGATCGCCCCAGACCAGCAACGCCACGCGGTGGGCCCGGGGGTGGGCCGCAATGGTTTGCGCCCAGACGGCGGCGATGGCGTCGTGCCAGTCTTCGACCCGTTGCCGGTAGTCTGCGGTGGACTCGTTGCGGGTGGGGACGTCAAACT
>CAZCFC010000162.1:0-6936 GCA_964497815.1 uncultured Cypionkella sp. | reverse complement strand
ACACGGTTTCAATGCTGGCATCCAGCGCGCGGTTCATGCCGACCATCTGGAATTCGTATTCAAAATCCGCAACCGCCCGCAGCCCCCGCACGATCACGCTGGCCCCCACATCGCGGGCGCAGTCAATCAGCAGGTTTTCAAAGGGATGCACCACGATTTCGCCGCCGGTGCGGGCAATGATCGCGGCGCATTCCGCCTCGACCATGGCCACCCGCTGTTCCAGCGAAAAGGCGGGGCCTTTGTCGCGGTTGATGGCCACGCCAATCACCAAACGATCGACCAGCGCCATCGCCCGCTGGATAATGTCGATGTGACCCAAGGTGATCGGGTCAAAAGTGCCGGGGTATAGACCGATGCGCATGGGCAACTCCTGCGGAAAGCTACGACACGCAACAATATTGCGTGCCGCGATGCAAGCGCGAAAATGCCGCGGCGGGCAACGGGTTAGAAGCCCTTGATCATCCCTTCCAGCGCGTCCTTCTCCATCGCCAGCTCGGACAGGCGCGCCTTGACCACATCTCCGATGGAAATCAGGCCGACCATTTCATCAGCCAGCATCACGGGCAGGTGACGAAAGCGCCCGTCCGTCATCTTTTGCAGCACATCGTTGGCCAGATCGGACGGGGTGCAGGTGACAACCTTGGCCGTCATGATGCTGTCCACGTTGCCCGACAGGCAGGCCGGACCGCGTCGCCCCAATTCGCGCACGACGTCGCGTTCAGACACAATGCCGGTCAGGCGTTTGCCATCGCTGGATACCACCACAGCCCCGATGCGGCGCGAGGACAACACCTCGGCCACCTGCGACACCGTGGTGCCGGGGGCAACGGTGACAACACCGCCATCAGATTTCGATTTCAGGATTTGGCTGACGAGCATGGAGACCTCCTTCGCTGTCAGACAAAGCGTCGGACCTGCGCAAGATTCTGTCAAGCCTTGCGTGTAGCCTTTTCAATTGTTTCGCGGATGCAACTGGCGTTAGATAGGCCATCCCGTGAAAGGACCGGCATGCGCCTTCTTTGTGTCATCATAGCACTGCTTGGGGCCAGCCCCGCCGCGGCCGAATCCTCGCTCATCATCGCGCCGGTCTTTGCGCAACTGGTGACTGCGCCTTTGCCACAAGGCTTTGTCCCCGCCTATGAAAACGCTTCGGACACAGGCTATCTGAACGAGGCGGTTCCGGATGGCGAAACCGTGCAGGAGTGGTCACAGATGATCACCCTAACCGGGGCCAAGGGGATGGCGTTGGGCGATCAGCCCACCGATGCGCTTGGCTTTGCCGAGTATCTGGCCGAATCGTACAATCAGGCCTGCCCCGGCAGCATGTCAGCCGCCGCCCTGAAAGCCGCACCGGTTCCGGGCGTGCAGGACATGTTTGCGGGATACCTCAGCTGCGGCACCCTCACGGGCACGGACATGTCGGAATCGATGGTGTTTCTGGTGCTGGTGGGGGCCGAAGACATCTACACCCTGCAATGGGCCGAACATGGTCCGGCCAGTGCCACACCCATCGCGTTTGCGGGCGCGGCGTGGCTGGACCGTCTGGAGCAATTGCAGGCCAGCGCCCGAGTTTGCGACATTGTGGCAGGCGAAGAACCGCCCTACCCCAGTTGCACCGACTGATCTTCCAGCCGCGTCATTTCGGCCCGCGCTTCGGCCACCAGCAGCGTGGCAAAGCGGTTCAGCCGCTCGACCCGACCGTCATCGGCGTGGCGGATCAACCAGAATGCGCGGGTCAGGTGGATCTGGTCGGGGATGATGCGGGCCAATTCGGGCGCGGACGGCAATGCGAAATCATGCACCACGCCGATCCCTGCTCCGTGACGCAGAAAGTTCAGTTGCACCGACACGGAATTGGACGCAAGCGGCGGCTGGCTGGCGCCGATTTCGGTCAGGTAATCCAGTTCCTTGTCAAAGATCATGTCAGGGATATAGCCGACAAAGCGGTGATGCTTCAGATCATCCGGCCCATGGATCGGCGGGTGGCTGGCGATATAGCTGCGGCTGGCGGCCAGATGCAGGTGATAATCGGTCAGCTTTTGCACCGTCAGGCGGCCGGCCTCGGGTCGGCTGACGGCGATGGCCATATCCGCTTCGCGCTTTGACAGGTTGAACACACGCGGCAAGGCCACGATCTGCACCTCAAGCCCCGGGTTGGCGTCGCAGATCCGGGCCAGAACCTGGGGCAGCAGATAGTTGGCGCAACCATCCGGTGCGCCGATCCGGATCTGTCCGGTCAGGCCCTCGGGGCCCTTCAGCGCCTCGGTCGCGCCCTCCATGGCCACCTCGGCCCGGATGGCATGCGCCACAAGCCGCGTGCCTTCTTCGGTCAAGGCATATCCCTGCGGGGTCTTTGTGAACAGCCGCGCGCCCACCGCTTCTTCCAGCCGGGCCACGCGACGGCCCACGGTGGCGGGATCAATCCGCAGGCTGCGGCCCGCACCGGACAGGCTTTCATTGCGCGCCACGGCCAGGAAAACCCGCAGGTCATCCCAATCCATCGTCTCGTTGGCCATGGTGACGCCCTTTGCATTATTGCAAAACCTGTTTGAAATATTGCCTATATGATCCGCAATTTCGCAAGGGTAATGTGGTATCAACCCAAAGGGAGAGATACCATGAAAGAGATCGGTCACTGGATCAACGGCAAGCTTGTTGCAGGCACCTCGGGCAAGTTTGCCGACGTGTTCAACCCGGCCACCGGCGAAGTACAGGCGCGCGTGGCTTTGGCAAGCAAGGCCGAACTTGACGCGGCAACCGCTGATGCAGCCAAAGCGCAGGTGAAATGGGGCGCCACCAACCCGCAGCGTCGTGCACGCGTGATGATGGCGATGGTCGGCCTGCTGAACCGCGACATGGACAAGCTGGCCGAGGCGTTGTCGATTGAACACGGCAAGACGATTCCCGACGCCAAAGGCGACATCCAGCGCGGGTTGGAAGTGATCGAATTCTGCATCGGCGCACCGCATCTGCTGAAGGGTGAATTCACCGACAGCGCCGGCCCGGGCATCGACATGTATTCCATGCGCCAGCCGATCGGCGTGGCGGCAGGTATCACCCCGTTCAACTTCCCTGCCATGATCCCGATGTGGAAAATGGGTCCGGCGCTGGCCTGCGGCAACGCGTTTATCCTGAAGCCGTCCGAGCGTGCGCCGACCGTGCCCTTGATGCTGGCTGCCCTGATGAAAGAGGCAGGTCTGCCCGATGGCGTGATGCAGGTGATCAACGGTGACAAGGAATCGGTCGACGCGATCCTTGATAACGAGATGATTTCCGGCGTGGGCTTTGTCGGATCGACCCCGATTGCGCAGTACATCTATGCGCGCGGCACCGCGAACGGCAAGCGGGTGCAGTGCTTTGGTGGCGCCAAGAACCACATGATCATCATGCCTGATGCCGATCTGGATCAGGCGGCCGATGCGCTGGTGGGCGCAGGTTACGGGGCGGCGGGCGAGCGTTGCATGGCAATCTCGGTTGCGGTTCCTGTCGGCAAGGCCACGGCAGATGCCCTGATCGAACGCCTGATCCCCCGCATCGAAAAGCTGAAGGTCGGCCCCTACACCGCAGGCAACGATGTCGATTACGGCCCGGTTGTGACCGGGGCTGCCAAGGCCAACATCCTGAAACTGATCGAATCCGGCGTGGCGCAGGGGGCCAATCTGGTCGTCGATGGCCGCGATTTCAAACTTCAGGGCTATGAGGACGGCTTCTTCGTCGGCCCGCATCTGTTCGACAACGTGACCACGGATATGGAGATTTACCGCAAGGAAATCTTCGGGCCAGTGTTGTCGGTGGTGCGTGCGCAGACCTACGAAGAGGCCATCGGCATGGCGATGGACCATGAATACGGCAACGGCACCGCAATCTACACCCGCGACGGTGACACCGCCCGCGACTTTGCGAACCGCATCAACGTCGGCATGATCGGCATCAACGTGCCAATTCCGGTGCCGCTGGCCTATCACACCTTCGGTGGCTGGAAGAAATCAAGCTTTGGCGACCTGAACCAGCACGGGCCAGACAGCTTCCGCTTCTACACCCGGACCAAGACCATCACCTCGCGCTGGCCCTCGGGCATGAAAGAAGGCGCAAGCCTGAACTTCAAGCCGATGGATTGACAAAACGGGCGCATCTGTCACAGGCAGGTGCGCCCCGTAATCTGGTATCCGATGCCCGCAAGCTTTCAGATCGTCCGTCAGCGGCAACTTGCGCTGTTCACCTATTCGGGTTTTGTAACACTGGCGGAATCCATGGCTGTCGTGGCTGATTGCGCCCGCCATCCCGATCATCGGCCCTGGATGCGGCAACTGTGCGATCTGTCGGCGGTGACTGGGGTCGAACGGAACTTTCCCGAACTTCTGAAAATGCAGGCACGGTTTGTGGAAACCCTTTTGCCCGCCGGGCGCGATCTGCTGGTGACATTCTACGCCCCGACTCAGGCCGGGCAGACAATGGCACAGATGGCCCGGAAATCCTGGGATGGGCTGAACGCCGTGGTCGTACTGATCCATGATGTCGAAGCCGAGGCTCTGGGCCTGCTGGGTTTGCGCGAACGCAGTCTGACCGAATTGCTGACTGCGGTAGATTGATCCCCGGAACATCGGCATCCTGATCCCAAAGGCATGCCGCATGCCATGGCGCCCCCTTGGCCTGTCAGCGCCAGCCCCCGGACGGCACTTGCCCCCCTGCCAATGCGCAGCCCGGCAAGCCATGCGCCGCTGTTTCGCTCGGGCCAGCCCGCACAGGCCTTCGTCATCGTCCTTTCGGGCCGCATCGAGGTGCATCTGACCACCACCTCGGGCCCCAAGATCCTCCTGCTTTACAGGGTAGCGCCCGGCCAATCCTGCATTCAATCAACCCCGGGCCTGTTGGGCGACGCAGACTAAACAGCAGACGCGGTCACTGTCACCGCAGCCGATGTCGTGCTGATCCCCAAAGCGCTGTTTCTGGGGCTGATGGGCGCCGATGCAGCCTTTCGCACCTGCGTGCTGCGGGCCTTTCGCGCGCCGATGGCCGATCTGACCGGGGTGCTGGACCCGGTGGCGGCTGCCCAGGCAGATCTGGCCGCAAAGTGGTGACACCTCCGTTGCAGACGCTTGCCAGCGCCGGCGTGATCGCAACCACAAGGGGGCAAGTGATCATTCGCGACGCCCCCGCCCCGCGCAAAATATATTTGCAGGCCTTGTGACCACATCACAGACCTGCCGCTGCGCAAGGCGTAGCATTGCCGCAATGCCAAAGCCCCCCGGGTCAACACAGCAAAGGAAGATCACCATGTTCCTCACCAATGTCGGCTCCATCGACCGCCTCCTGCGCCTGGTCATCGGCGTGGCCCTTCTGGCATGGTTCTTCGTGGACCAAGGCACCGGCTTTTGGCACTATGCCAAACTGATCGGCATCGTGCCGCTGCTCACTGCCGCAATGGGCACCTGCCCGCTTTACACGGTCTTGGGCATATCCACCTGCCCTGCAAAACGCTAGATCGCGACCGGCCGCGATTGAACCGCAAACGGCAGGCCCGCCTTGCGCAAGACAACATTTGCCCCAACGCCGCTCGATCAGTCGATCCCGGCCAATCCCCTGGGTTTCATCTTGTTCCCAATACCCCCGCCGGAGGCCCGACAGCGCCGCCACCGGGCAGATGCAGGACATATCCGCGTCAGCCGACCGCAGCGGGCTCGATGCCCGCGGCGGTCGGTGTGGTGGCGCTATTCGGCTGCGGCCCGCCGGGGTTTCAGCAGATCGGCCAGATAGCGCCCGGTGTGGCTCTGTGCGGCGGCTGCGATGGTTTCGGGGGTGCCCACGGCCACGATCTCGCCGCCGCCATCGCCGCCTTCGGGGCCAATATCAATCACCCAGTCTGCCGTTTTCACCACATCCAGATTGTGTTCGATCACCACGACCGTATTGCCCTGATCGACCAGTTCATGCAGCACTTCCAACAGCTTGCGCACATCCTCGAAATGCAGCCCGGTGGTCGGTTCGTCCAGAATGTACAAAGTCCGCCCCGTCGCCCGCCGTGACAACTCCTTTGACAGCTTCACCCGCTGCGCTTCGCCCCCCGACAGGGTCGTCGCCTGCTGCCCGACCTTGATATAACCAAGCCCCACCTGACACAGCGCATCCATCTTTTCGCGGATGCTGGGCACGGCCTGAAAGAACCCCTGCGCGTCTTCACATGTCATATCAAGAACATCCGCTATGCTCTTGTTCTTGAACTTTACTTCCAATGTTTCCCGGTTATAGCGCTGACCCTTGCAGGTTTCGCAGGTCACATAGACATCGGGCAGAAAGTGCATCTCGATCTTGATGACGCCATCACCCTGACAGGCTTCACAGCGCCCCCCCTTGACGTTGAAGGAAAACCGCCCCGGCTGATAGCCGCGTGCTTTGGCTTCAGGCAGGCCTGCGAACCAGTCACGGATCGGCGTGAACGCCCCGGTATAGGTGGCGGGGTTGCTGCGCGGCGTGCGGCCAATCGCGCGCTGGTCAATGTCGATCACCTTGTCCAGATGTTCGAACCCCTTGATCGTCTCGCAAGGGCTGGGCGTTTCATGCGCGCCGTTCAGCCGCGACGCCGCCGTCTTGAACAGCGTCTCGATCGTCAACGTCGATTTGCCGCCCCCCGAAACCCCCGTCACGCAGACAAACTTGCCCAAGGGGAATTCGGCGGTGACGTTCTTCAGGTTGTTGCCTGTCGCCCCGACCACCACCAACTTCTTGCCATTGCCCTTGCGCCGGTTTTTTGGCACCGCGATTTCCCGCGTCCCCGACAAGTACTGCCCCGTCAGACTGGCCGGATCGGCCGCCACCTGCGCCGGTGTGCCGTGGGAAACCACCTGCCCGCCATGCACCCCCGCCCCCGGCCCCATGTCGAACACATAATCCGCCTCGCGGATCGCATCTTCGTCATGCTCGACGACCAGCACCGTATTG
>CAZCFC010000161.1:0-6963 GCA_964497815.1 uncultured Cypionkella sp. | reverse complement strand
CCGGGGGGCACCCTTTGGTGTCTGCGGAAGCAGCGCCTGCAATAACCACAGGTGCGAAGGCAATGAACGCAACGGCAAGCACGCATGGGATAATTTTCACGGTCAAGGTCATGGTCCTTCTATGGGGTTTCAGGGCTACAACTTCGAGGCGGCAAATTGGTTCCGTTCCGTGATTGCGGCAAAGCCTGTTGCCGCTCCGCCTCGGGCTTGGGAGTTCGCCCAGAACAACTCTCATGACATTGATTTTGAACTCCAAAATTGTGATTTTTCTCGTAACGTCCTGCCGGTTTTTGTACGACTTTCGGCGAACCCCAGCAATTTCGGGTCTGCCCATGCAGCACCGCCTGCGCCCCGACGAACAAGACGATCTGCTGCGTCCGCGGCTAACGGATATGATCGGCCTGCAGCATGAGCTGGCGACGCTGGTCGACGGGGAGGTCTTCGAGCCGGAGTGGTCGGGGTTCTTTCCATCCGGCAAGGGACGGCCCGCGACGCAGCCTCGGCAGGGAGCCGGGCTGCTCTACACCGGCCGTATCTTGTGCAACCTGCGGCACCAGAAGGAGGACATGCCAGAAGGAAAGCTGCAGGATCGCATTACTGCCAAGCTTGCCCTCGTCTCGCATGTCCTGCACCAGCAACCCAGGCGGACGACAAGATCTGCGCCCTGCATGAGCCAGAGGTCGACTGTATCTCCAAGGGCAAGGCGCTGGTTCGATATGAGTTTGGCTGCGAGATCAGCGTGGTCACCACGCTGGGCGAGGGCTTCGTGGTCGGCAGGCGCAGCTTTCCGGGCAATCCTTTCGACAGCCACACCCTGCGCCCGGCGCTGGAACATGTGGAAATCCTAACTGAACAGCGCCATGAACTTGTCGTCGTCGACCGCGGCCATGGGAGGACAGGACTCGCGTGCCGATCAGCGGAACCCGGCACGGCCTGATACCCAAATTGATCGCCGAGCTTCGTCCTTGTAACGCGGTTGAAGCCGAAATAGGCCACATGAAAACTGATGGCCACCTCGCCAGATGCCCCCGGAAAAGGCGCCACCGTCGATGCCCGCCTTGCCGTCCTCTGTGCCTGCGGCCACAACATCCGAAAGTTCCTGGCCCACCTCAGGGCTTGGCTTGCCCTGATTGTCGTCACCATTCTGACGACAGCTTACACCCCGGACCGCCAGTATCACGCCGTCACATCAGCCTGAAGGAATTGTTCAGGATCAACGACGAATGAGCCAAGCTGCACGCTTGGAAACCTGGCTCACAAGCCAAGGCCGGAGTTTGACGCTGAATCACCTTCTACAACCGCTGCCGGCCCCACGCTGCCCACCAACCGAGCCCTTGCCGTGCCATTGTGCACAGTCAGCTGAGAACGATGCCACCATCAACGTTCAGCGTCTGCCCAGTGACGAAAGCGCTGTCGTCGGAACAAAAGAATGCCACCGGCCCCGCCACATCCTCGGGAGCGCCGATGCGGGCCATGGCGGTCTTGGCTTTCCACGCGTTGCTGATGGTCGGGTCTTCCAGATTTACCCGCCCCATATCGGTCAGGATGATACCGGGGCAGATGCAGTTGGCGGTGATGCCATGGGTGCCCACCTCTTGCGCCAACACGCGGGTAAAGCCCATAACCGCCGCCTTTGACGCCGAATAATGCGCCTGCTCCGGCGCGCCATGCTTGCCACCGATCGAGGCGATGTTGCATATCCGCCCATAGCCTTGGGCCTTCATCACGGGCAGCAGGGCCTGAACGACAAGGAATGTGCCCTTGGCGTTCACGTTCATCACGCTGTCCCAATAGTCCTCTGGGCAATGTTCAACATATGATGCCCGAAGGATGCCAGCATTGTTCACCACCGCATGAACTGTGCCCATCTGTGCCACCGCAGCCGCGATCATGGCCTGCACCTGCGCCTTGTCTGACACATCGGCATGCAACGTGATCACCCGCCCACCATGCGCCCGCGCTTCATCTGCCGTGGCATCCAGCGTGGTGGCCTGCGCCACAATATCATTCAGTACCAGATCAAAGCCGCGCCCGGCAAGTCCCAACGCAATAGCCCGCCCAATGCCCCGGCTGGCCCCCGTCACCAGTGCGACGCGTCCGTTTCCACCCATGTCCTTGATCTCCCTGTCATATTGCCGTATAGCCGCCGTCCGCCGTCAGGACGGTACCTGTGATGTAGCTGGCCGCGTCAGATGCAAGGAAAGCCACCACCAGTGCAATTTCGCGCGGTTCGGCCAAGCGGCCCATCGGAATGCCGGCCAGCCAGGTATTGAACCAGTCCGGCTTGGACCGCCCGGTCAGCGTCAGTTCCGTTGCAGTATAGCCAGGTGCAACTGCGTTTACCCGCACGCGCCCCGCCCATTCCACCGCCAACGATTTGGTCAGCAGGTTTACGCCGGCCTTGGCGGCGTTGTAGGCAGCCTGCGGCTGTGGATGCACCGTCACCTCGCCGCAGATGGAGCTGATGTTGACCACCGATCCCGCCCCCGCCGCCACCATGTGCCGGCCAAAGGCCCGACAGGTGTGAAAGACGCCATGCAGGTTCACGTCGATCACGCGGCGCCAGTCGGCCAGATCCACCGTCAGCGACGGCGCGTTTTGCACGATGCCCGCGTTGTTCACCAGAATGGCGGGGGCACCATGGTCGCGCACCAGCGCTGTTGCGGCGGCCTCGGCCCCTTCGGCGTCGGTGACGTCCAGCGCCAGCGCTATCCCTCCCAAGGCCCTGGCCGCATCCTGTGCGGCGTTCAGGTTGCGGTCGGCGATCACCACCTTTGCGCCGCCTTCGGCCAGAACCTCGGCAATCGCCCGGCCTATTCCGGCGGCCCCGCCCGTTACAACCGCCAGACGCCCTGTCAGATCAAATTCGCGTATCATGCCAGCGCCCCTTTCAGTGCGGGATACAAAGCCTTGTAATAATGATATATTTCGTCATACCGCGCGACATTGGCAGGGTCAGGTTCAATGCTGCTGCCCGGATGCACCATCGCCGCGATGCCTTCGTCAATGCTGACAAAACGACCCGCCCCATGCGCCGCCAACACCGCCGACCCGGTGGATGGCGCATCTGCACTTGCCGGTATCCGCACCGGAAGCCCGGCGGTATCGGCGTGAATTTGCATCCACAGACGGGAAGCAGTTGCCCCGCCGCCCACAGTGATCTCGGTCGAGGTATAGCCCCCTGCCCGGAACGCATCCAGAATGGCGCGGGTGCCAAACCCGATGCCCTCCATGACGGCGCGGAACACATGGTGCGGTTCATGCGCCAGCGTCAGACCTACAATTGCCCCGCGTGACAGGGGGTCGGTGTAGGGCGTGCGATTGCCCTGAAAGTGGTCCTGGACGATCAACCCGTCACTCCCCGGTGACAGCGCCTCGGCCTTGCGGTTCAGATCGTCAAGATCCATCGTGCCGCCACAGAACCGCCGCAGCCAGTTGATGATCGACCCCGTCGAGGTTTGCCCCCCTTCGACGATCCAGCGCCCCGGATAGACGATGTCGGGATAGGCCCCCCAGACGCCCGGTGCGTGCAAGGGTGCCTTGGTCACGCCAAACTGCAGGTGCGACGATCCGGTAATCAGCGCCAATTGGCCCGGTTGCGCCACCCCCAAGCCGATCATCCCGATCAGGGCATCAGCCCCGCCTTGCACCACCTTGACCGTCGGCTTCAGACCCAAAGCATTGGCCGCAGCCATTGTCAGCGTGCCCACCACCTCGCCCGGGGGCACCACGCGGGCCGGCCATTTCGCAGCCAGATCCTCAATGCCCAAGGCGCGCAGAATGCCCGTGGCCCAGCCTCCGTTCCGGCTGGAATAGTGCCAGCGCAGTCCGGCGTTATCCAGACTGGCGCAGCGTTCGCCAGTCAGGCGCAGGGTCAGAAAATCCTGATACTCGCAGATCGTTGCCGCTGCGTCATAGACCGCCGGTTCATTCCGCTTCAGCCACAACGCCTTGGGGATCATCCATTCCGCCGACACAGGGCCCTTGCCTGCACCGTTGATCGCCAAGGCTGCATCGCCGGTGGCCAACACGGCATCGGCTTCGGCATGCGCGCGCACGTCCATCCACAGCAGCGCAGGACGCAGCGCGCGGCCATCGCGGTCCAAGGCGACAACCGTGCAGCAGGTGGTGGCAAAGCACATCGACTCAACCTGTGTGGCATCGATGCCAGCCTCGTCAATTGCCCCGGCGGTGGCGGACACCAGCGCCTGCCACCAATCCTCAGGGTTCTGTTCGGCCCGCGCACCCGGTGCAAAACGGGTTTCATAAGGCACCGCCTTTTGCCCCAGACAACGCCCGCTGACATCATAGATGCGCGCCCGCAAGCTTTCGGTGCCGCCATCGGCTGTCAAGTAATAGGCCATGTAATCCCCCTTTGGCCGCTTGTGCCATCACGCCAGCGCACGAAACGCCTCAAGCGCCTTGCCCGCATACATAATGGCCGGGCCGCCACCCATTTCAACCGCCACTTCCAGCGCCTCGACCAAAGCAGATTCATCGGCTCCATGCCGTCGCGCCGCGTCCAGATGGTAAAGGATGCAGTCGTCGCAGCCCTTGGCCACGGCAATCGCCACCGCCATCAGTTCCTTTTGCGCCGACGAGAACCTTGCAGCCGCCGTTGCCTGCCGACTGATCACGCCGAAACCCTGCATCAGCGCCGGCGTGGCCTTGGCAAAGCTGCTCAGACGGGATTTGGCGGCGGCAAGGTCTGCTTTTGGATCAGCCATGGGCGGCACCTTTCAGGATCAGATCAGCCACCTCGCGGGGGGTATCCCATTGCGGCATATGGCCAGAGGGCATGAAATGCGCAGCCACTTGGCCCGGCAGGTTCAGCGCGTCGGTGGCGTTGACGATCTGATCCTCGGTCCCGAAAACCGCAGAAACCGGAATTTGCGTGGCCAATGTCGCCAAGGCGCGCAGGACTTCAATGCACTGACGCCCCGTCTCGGTTACCAGTGCCGTGGCCAGCCTCATCAGCCGCCCCTGCGCCATCTGTGCCGCCAATTGCGCCAGTGCCGCATCGGACAGGGCGCCGCCCTTGGGACCCAGCAACCGCAACAGATGCGCCACCTCGCCCGGTGCCTTTGCCTGCGCCATGCCGCGTACGAAATCAGCATTGATAATGGGTCCACACCCTGCCGGGGTCAGCAGGACCACGCGGCCCACCCGCGGCCCCAGCCGTGTCGCCACATCCACCGCCACCGCCGCACCTAGGCTGTGCCCGACCAAAGTGATCGGCCCCGGCAGAGTTTTAGCCAATGCTGTGATTGCATCGGCCAGTGCGCCGGGATCAACCGCCTCCAGCGTGGTGGCACCGTGGCCTGGCAGATCAGGCGTAACAACGGTCTGCCCTGCCCGAACCAGCGCCGCCGTCAACTGCGCCCAAGCGCTGCGGTCGCCCGCAAAGCCGTGCACCAAAAGATGCACCCGGCCCCCTTGGCCCGCCACCGCATAGGCCAGCCGCCCGCCATTCAGGTCAAGCCAATTGACATCCCCTGCCACAGGGGCGCTGGCAGCACGGTCCACGTCCGCCCGTTCGATCCGCCCGCGCCGCCCGGATCCAGCAATGCTGTCCAGCGCCACGCCTTTTTGCCGCGCCACGCGGCGGGCCAGTGGCGTGGCACGTAGCGCGCCGCCTTCCGATCTGGGCATCGCAACGGCGACAGGCGGCGGGGCCGCCACCGCAATCTCTGCAACAGGAGCCTGAGCATTCTCGGCCCAGTCGCCGGGCGTTGCCACCTGTGCCCGTGCAATCGGCTGGCCTACGGCGATACGATCACCCGGTCCGGCAAGCACCTCGTCGATTACACCGTCGCCAAGGGCGGGGAATTCGACGACGGTCTTGTCGGTCTCCAGTTCCAGAATGGACTCGCCACGCTTGAACGACTGCCCAAGTGCTACCATCCAACCGACGATCAGCCCTTCTTCCATCGTCTCACCCAGACGCGGCATGGTCAGGGTCAAACTGTTCATGCCGCCACCCGTCCCGAAACCATCCGCCGTGCGGTATCGACAATCAGTTGCACACCCGGCACCGATCCTGCCTCCAGCGCCGTTGAAACGGAAATCGGAATGTCTTCACCCGCGACGCGCACCACCGGGTCTTGGAGGAAGTCAAAACATTCCTCGGAAATCCGCGCTGACAATTCTGCCGCGACCCCCGCCGTCATCGCCCCTTCGGACACCACCATGACGCGGCCGACCTGTTCCACATGCTGACGGATCGGCCCAAAATCCAAAGGATTCAGCGTGCGCAGGTCGATAACTGTGCAATCAATCCCGTCTGCCGCAAGCTTCTTGGCGGCCTCCATCACGTATTGAACTTGCCGCGAATAGGTCACGATCACCAGATCGCCCCCTGTCCGCCGCACTGCGGCCTGACCCCACGGCAGGGCGGGCGCGTCCAGATCAACCATTTCCTTCATCGTATAAAGGGCCTTGTGTTCGATGAACACGACCGGGTCCGGCTTGGTCAACGCCTGCCGCAGCAGATGATATGCGTCTGCGACCGTGGCAGGCATGGCCAACCGCAACCCCGGAGTGTGCATCACATAGGCCTCAAGGCTTTGGCTGTGTTGCGCCCCTGCCGAGCGGCCTGTGCCGCCTTGGGTACGCAGGACCATCGGTACACCGATCTGCCCACCGAACATATAGCGGATCTTGGCTGCCTGATTGCCCAACTGGTCCATCGTCATTCCGATGAAATCGACATACATCAGTTCTGCAACGGGCCGCAGTCCGGCCATTGCCGCACCCACTGCGGCACCGACGATGGCGGGTTCGGAAATCGGCGTGTCAATCACGCGTTCTGCCCCGAATTCCTTGATCAGGTCCTTGGTCACCGCATAGGCACCACCATATCGGCCCACCTCTTCCCCCAAGATGATTACATCGGGGTTTTCGCGCATTGCATCGACCAGCGCCTGACGCATGCGCTGGTCTTGCAGCTGGGCCAGCGGGTTG
>CAZCFC010000160.1:0-6968 GCA_964497815.1 uncultured Cypionkella sp. | reverse complement strand
GTCTGGACCATCCAGCAAGCCGATGCCGGACATCTGGAAGATGGTGGTCGAGAACCGGGTGGCGGCCTATAACGTGCCCTCGGGCATCTTGTTTGACATGAACCGCGATGCTGCGGCGAACCGGCCCGGCGTGCTGACCAAGGTGGGTCTGGAAACCTTTGTCGATCCGATCCGCGAAGGCTGCGCGATGAATGCGGCAGGGGCCGCTGCACCGATTGTGGCGCGCGTGGAATTTGGCGGCGACACGTGGCTGCACTTTCCCAACATCATTCCGAACGTTGCCATTTTGCGAGCCACCACCGCAGATGAGCATGGCAACCTGACCTATGAGCACGAAGGGGCTTATCTTGGCGGGTTGGAGCAGGCGATCTGCGTGCGTAATCATGGCGGGTTGGTGATTGCCCAAGTCAGCCGCATGACCAAGCGCGGCTCGCTTCGCCCGCATGATGTGCGCGTGCCGGGGCATCTGGTTGATCTGGTGGTGATCGACCCCGATCAGAAACAGACCTGCGAGACAGCCTATGATCCCGCAATTTCCGGGCAAGTCATGCGTCCATGGGACAGCTTTACCCTGGCAGAACATGGGGTTGAAAAGATCATCGCGCGCCGCGCCGCGATGGAACTGCGCCCCGGCATGACAGCAAACCTTGGCTTTGGCATCTCGGCCATGGTGCCGCGCATTCTGCTGGAGGAAGGTCATCCCGATGCCGTGACATGGGCCATCGAACAAGGCGCGGTCGGTGGGATGCCGTTGACCGGGTTTGCCTTTGGCTGTGCGTCAAACGCCGATGCCTTTGTGCCCAGCCCGCAGCAGTTCATCTATTTTCAGGGCGGCGGGTTCGATGTGTCCTTCCTGTCCTTCCTTGAGGTGGACGCCGAAGGCAACGTCAACGTGTCTAAACTGGGCAAAAAGCCCTATCTGACGGCTGGGTGCGGCGGGTTTGTTGACATCACCTCGGGCGCGAAGAAAATCGTGTTCTCGGGCTGGTTCGAGGCGGGTGCGCAGATTGAATTGACGCCGCAGGGCATCAAGGTCGCGGCCCCCGGCAAATTCACCAAGATGGTTGAGGCGGTTGAACATGTGACCTTCTCGGGCAAGCGCGCCCGCGAACTGGGTCAGGACGTGCTGTATATCACCGAGCGTTGCGTGATCCGGCTGGGCGAGACTGGGTTGATCGCCACCGAGATCATGCCCGGCATTGATCCGGCCCGCGATATCGTTGCCGCCTCGGGTGGCCGGGTGCAGATTGCACCGGATGCCATCACGCTGCCGCTGTCGCTGTTGGCCGACGCGCCGATGGGGTGGGGCAAATGAGCGCCGTTCATCTGATCCGCCATGGCAGGATTGCCGAGCTGTGCCTTGATAATCCGGCCAAGATGAACGCCTTTACGGTGGAAATGCTGGGCCAGTTGGCCGCGCATCTGGACGCCATCGACCGCGATAGCACCATTGCCGCTGTGATGCTGACCGCCACCGGCGACCGCGCATTCTGCACCGGGGCCGACATCAACGGCTGGGGCGATCTGAGCCCTGCCGAGTTTGCCCGCCACTGGGTGCGCGATGGCCACCGGATTTTCGACCGTCTGGCACGGCTGTCCAAGCCCACCATTGCGGTTCTGAACGGCCATGCCTTTGGCGGCGGCCTTGAACTTGCCGCCGCCTGCGATCTGCGGGTGATGGCCACCGGCGCCAGCCTTGCCCTCCCTGAGGCTGGCGTCGGGATTGTACCGGGTTGGTCGGGTACGCAGCGGTTGATGCGGCTTTTGCCGGAACCCATGGTCAAGGAAATGGCGCTGTTTGGGGCGCGCATCAAATCGGACCGCGCATTGGCCTGCGGCTTTGTCGCCGCCGTAGGGGATGATCCACGCAGCTTGGTCGAGGCCTTGCTGGACCGTGCTATTACCTTGTCGCCGCGCGCGGTCGAGATTTCCAAATCCATGATCCACGCCGCCATCGGCGAGGACCGCGCAGCGATGGTCGAGGCGCTGGGAAGTGCCGCGATTGCCGCCTCGGACGACCGCGACGAAGGCGTTGCTGCCTTTCGCGCAAAGCGCAAACCAGAGTTTTCGGGAAAGTGACCATGAAAGACCTGCATATCATTTCGGAACAGACGCTTGCCTTGCCGAACACGGCCTATCAGGCCCGCCATTTCATCAATGGTGTCGCGCAGGACAGCGCCGATGGCCGCAAATCGGACCGGATTTCACCGTCGCATGGGGTTGTGGTCAGCCAAGCCGCGCTTGGTTCGGTGGTCGAGACCGAAGCGGCCATCAAAGCCGCCCGCGCTGCCTTTGACGACGGGCGCTGGAGCCGACTTTCCGGCAAGGCCCGCGCTGCCGTCCTGAACAAGGTCGCCGATCTGATCGAGGCGAATGTCGAAAAGCTTGCGCTGATCGAAACACTGGAAAGCGGCAAGCCAATTTCGCAGGCACGCGGCGAATGTGGTGGGGCGGCAGATTTGTGGCGCTATGCGGCCTCGCTTGCCCGCACCAGCCACGGCGACAGCCACAACACGCTTGGTGCCGACATTCTGGCTGTGGTGTTGAAGGAACCGATCGGCGTGGTGTCGATCATCACCCCGTGGAACTTCCCGTTCTGGATTCTGTCGCAGAAGCTGCCCTTTGCGCTGGCGGCGGGCTGCACCTGCGTGGTCAAGCCGTCCGAGGTAACGCCCTCGACCACCGCGATGCTGGCCGAGATGCTGGTCGAAGCGGGCCTGCCTGACGGGGTTTGCAACATCGTGCTGGGATATGGCAATCCGGTCGGCAGCCTGATGAGCACCCATGCCGACGTTGACATGGTGACTTTCACCGGATCGACGGCCGTGGGCAAACTGATCACGAAAAGTGCAGGCGACACGTTGAAGAAAGTGGCGCTGGAACTGGGGGGCAAGAACCCGCAGGTGATCTTCCCGAATTGCGATCTGGAAGGCGCCGCTGATGCCGTGACCTTCGGCATCTATTTCAACGTGGGCCAATGCTGCAATTCGTCCAGCCGGATCATCGTGCATGAAGATATTGCCGATGCTTTTGTCGCCCGCGTGGTTGACCTGTCGCGCCGCGTGGCCTTTGGCAACCCGTTGCATCCTGACACGCAGGTTGGGGCGAATGTAACGCCCGAACCTGCGGCAAAGATTGATGGCCATGTGCGCGCGGCCGTTGCAGCCGGGGCCGAGGTTTGCATAGGCGGCGGCGCGCTGGCCGTGCCGGGTCTGGGTGATCAATTCTATCAACCCACTGTTGTGCGCGGCGTCACCCCGGACATGGCGATTGCCCGCGAGGAAGTGTTTGGCCCGGTTCTGGTGGTGCTGACCTTTCGCACGCTTGAAGAAGCGATCCAGCTTACCAACGACGCCACATATGGTTTGTCCGCAGGCATTTGGTGCGATGACATCCACACCTGTCTTGAATTCAGCCGCCGCGCGCAGGCGGGCACGGTGTGGACCAACACCTGGATGGACGGGTTTCCCGAAGTGGCCTTTGGCGGGGTCAAGCAATCCGGTCAGGGCCGCGAGATCGGGGCCTACGGTTTTGACGAATTCCTTGAGGTGAAATCGCTTGTCATGCGGGTTGGCCGCACACGCGCACCTTGGGTGAAAAAAGCCTGAATCCCTGCCGGGACAGGTCAAATGAACGCAACAGGAGGAGACCTACATGCGTGGCTATTTTGGAAAGAAAACCGCTTTCGTCGCAGCTTTGCTCGCATCGACCAGCATGGCGATGGCCGAAGACGTTGAAGTTCTGCACTGGTGGACCTCGGGCGGTGAAGCTGCCGCGCTGAACGTCCTGAAAGACGATCTGGCCGGAAAAAGCATTGGTTGGGTGGACATGCCTGTTGCAGGTGGCGGTGGCGAAGCCGCCATGACCACCCTGCGCGCCCGCGTCACCGCAGGCGATGCACCGACCGCAGTTCAGATGCTGGGCTTTGACATTCTGGATTGGGCTGGCGAAGGCAAACTGGCGAACCTTGACACCGTTGCCGCCGAAGAAGGTTGGGATGCGGTCGTTCCGGCGGCCCTGCAGGCCTTTTCCAAGTTTGATGGCCACTGGGTTTCCGCCCCGGTGAACGTGCACTCGACCAACTGGGTCTGGGCGAACAAGTCGGTGCTTGACGGTCTGGGCATTGCACAGCCGACGACATGGGAAGAGTTCGTGGCCGCAATGCAGAAGGTCAAGGACAGCGGCAAAACCGCGCTGGCCCATGGCGGCCAGGCCTGGCAGGACGCAACCATGTTCGATGGCGTCGTGCTGTCGGTTGGCGGGGTTGAATTCTACAAGAAAGCCTTCGTCGACTTGGACGCGGCGGCACTTGGCTCGGATCAGATGATCGAGGCGTTCAACCGTATGGCCACCCTGCGCGGCTTTGTCGATGACAACTTCTCGGGGCGTGACTGGAACCTGGCCTCGGCCATGGTGATCAACAACGAAGCGGCCTTCCAGATCATGGGTGACTGGGCCAAGGGCGAATTCCTGAAGGCTGGCAAGGTGCCGGGCACCGATTTCCTGTGCTTCCGCGTTCCGGGCAGCCAAGGCATGGTCAGCTTCAACTCGGACCAGTTTGCGATGTTCGCACAGACCGAAGCAGGCGCTCAGGCCGCACAGGGTGAAATGGCCCGCGCGATCATGGCTCCGTCGTTCCAGTCGGCGTTCAACGTGGTCAAGGGTTCTGTTCCTGCCCGCACCGACGTTCCGAACGATGCCTTTGACGATTGCGGCAAGCAGGGCATGGCAGACCTTGCCGAAGCCTCGACCAAGGGCACGCTGGTGGGGTCGATCGCGCACGGCCACGCCAACAAGGCCGCTGTGAAAAACGCGATCTATGATGTGGTCACCGCGCATTTCAACGGTGAATACGATGCCGCAACCGCAGCGGCCAATCTGGTCAGCGCGGTTGAGGCTGCGAAGTAAGCCTTGGTCCGGAGAGGGGGGCTTCCCTCCTCTCCGACGTCTTGCGCCGCCGGATCGGCAGGCGAAGGTTCAATATCCACAAATGCCAGCCGCAGGCAGTTCGCGGAAAAGGAGGAGTCATGGCTCATCAAGCGCCCGGCGTGGATTTCCGCACACGCCTGCAAGAGTGGATACCCAAGCTGGTGCTGTCGCCTTCTTTGGCCGCGATGCTGATCTTCGTCTACGGCTTTATCGTCTACACGATCTTTCTCAGCTTCACGGATTCCAAGATGCTGCCCAGCTATGATCTGGTCGGGTTTCAGAATTATGCCAAGCTGTGGAATCTGTCGGCATGGTGGGTGGCGGTGGTCAACCTGATGATCTTCGCCTCGCTTTACATCACCATCTGCACGGCAATCGGGCTGACTTTGGCCATTCTGCTGGATCAGAAAATCCGCGGCGAAGGCATGCTGCGGCCGATCTACCTGTACCCGATGGCGCTGTCGTTCATCGTCACCGGAACGGCGTGGAAATGGATCATGGATCCCGGCATCGGCATCGAAAATTCAATGCATCTGTGGGGCTGGACCAGCTTTCAATTCAACTGGATCAAGGACCGCGACATGGCGATCTATACGGTGGTGATTGCCGCCGTCTGGCAAACCTCGGGCTTTGTGATGGCGATGTTTCTGGCGGGTCTGCGGGGGATCGACAATGAGATCTTGAAGGCGGCGCAAATCGACGGCGCGTCAAATTTCAGCCTGTATCGTCGCATCGTCATTCCGCTGCTGCGTCCGGCGTTCCTGTCGGCCTTTGTGATCTTGGCCCACCTTGCGGTGAAGTCCTATGACCTGATCATTGCCCTGACCGGTGGCGGTCCCGGAAGGGCCACCGAACTGCCCGCGACCTTCATGTATTCCTACACCTTCACCCGCAATTCGATGGGCATCGGCGCGGCCAGCGCCGTGATCATGCTGATGACCATTGCCGCGATCATGACCCCCTATCTTTACGCCGAACTGAAGGAGAAGTCGTGATGGCCGCCGTTGACCAAGATACCGCCGTCCGCACCGGGGGTCTGACCCGCGTCTTCATCTACGGCATCCTGTTGATCTTCATGCTGTTCTACCTGATGCCGCTGTTCGTGATGATTTCCAACTCGCTGAAACCCTTGGGCGAGATAACCGGCGGCAACATGATGGCACTGCCCAGCACATGGACTTTGGAGCCGTGGCGGCAGGCATGGTCGGCCGCCCAGATCGGGGTGGAGCCGACGGGGCTGAAGCCTTACTTCATGAACTCGATCCTGATGGTGGTGCCTGCTGTTGTCATCTCGACCATCCTTGGCGCGCTGAACGGTTATGTGCTGACGAAATGGAGCTTTCGCGGCGACAAGATCATCTTCGGGCTGCTGCTGTTTTCCTGCTTCATCCCGTTTCAGATCGTGCTGATCCCAATGGCCACGGTCTTGGGCAAGCTGGGTCTGGCGGGGTCTATTCCGGGGCTGGTCCTGGTGCATGTGGTCTACGGCATCGGGTTTTCGACGCTGTATTTCCGGAATTACTATTCGTCCTTCCCGACCGAACTGGTGCGGGCGGCGATGATTGACGGCGCGGGGTTCTTCCGGATTTTCTGGCGCATCATGCTGCCGGTTTCGGGGCCGATCATCGTGGTGACCGTGATCTGGCAGTTCACCAATATCTGGAACGACTTCCTGTTCGGCGCATCGTTCGGCGGGCAAAGCCAGCCGATGACCGTGGCCTTGAACAACCTTGTGCAGTCATCGACAGGCGTCAAGGAATACAACGTGCACTTCGCCGGGGCGATCCTGGCGGCGTTGCCCACTCTTTTCGTCTACATCGTCGCGGGCCGCTTCTTTGTGCGCGGCTTGATGGCTGGCTCTGTGAAAGGATAAGACCATGGGTTTTCTGGATATCAAGAACGTCACCAAATCCTATGGATCAGTCAAGGTTCTGCACGAGGTGAACATCGAAGTGCAGGAGGGCGAGTTTCTGGTGCTGGTCGGGCCTTCGGGTTGCGGCAAGTCCACCCTCCTGAACATGATCGCCGGGCTTGAGGGG
>CAZCFC010000159.1:0-6972 GCA_964497815.1 uncultured Cypionkella sp. | reverse complement strand
CGCGGCCGCCACGGATCAGAACCACAGAGTGTTCCTGAAGGTTGTGCTTTTCGCCCGGAATGTAGCAGATCACTTCGAAGCTGTTGGTCAGGCGCACTTTGGCGACCTTACGCATAGCCGAGTTCGGCTTCTTCGGAGTGGTGGTGTAGACGCGCGTGCAAACGCCGCGCTTCTGAGGGCAAGATTCCAAGTGCTGCGACTTGGACTTGCGAACGTTAGGCTCCCGCGGTTTGCGGATGAGCTGCTGGATAGTCGGCATTCACGTACCCCGTGTTGCTCTGTCAATACTCACGTCCAACCCTGGACGCACTGCTTCTCGACGCCGTTCTGTGGCGTATCCACAAAACGATAAAACCGAACCGTCTCCCGAAGGGGCGGCACGGTGGAATTCCAGAGGATCGAGGCGGACCCGGATCATGACCACATCAAGTATTTAGACTCTGCGGCCAGACCTAGGGCAGGGCTACAGATAGACGGGCTGATAGACAGAGTCGGATGGGATGTCAACTGCCGCCAAGGTCACGCGGCGGGCGTGTCACGGTTCAGAAGGAATCGCGCCAAAATCGCAGCAATCAGCGCGACAAACAGGCTGGCAAGCACCACGTCAGACAGGAAATGCCGCCCGGCCGCAATGCGCTGCAGCCCCGTGACAAGCGGAAGCGCAATGACCAAAGCCTGCCCAAGGCGCAGGAGTCCTGTCGGCAGCCAGGATCGCTGTGCCCCAAGAATCAGCCACAACGCCACGGCAAGTGCCATGGCCCCCGCGGATTCCCCTGACACGAACGAGCAATTGGCCGCGCATTGGTCGGTGATGTCGTGCGGCGGGGTAAACTGCGCCTTGCCGCCAAAGTCCTGAATGTCGGCAGGGCGCGCGCGCCCCCACTGACGCTTTAGAATGCCATTCACCAGCAGCCCCGGCCCCAGCACGAACGTCAACACGATCACCCCCCAAAGCCGGGTGGACAGGTTCAGCAGCGGGCGGCGCAACCAAAGGCTGGCCATGGCAAAACCCGCCGATGCAAGCGCCACAAGGATTGCGATATCCCAGATGATCAACCGCACGGACTCGGCGCGGTGATCCAGCGCGACGGGAAACGTGCTGCCGTCAAAGAAGGCCCCCGTGACGATCAGATCAAGACCCGGCCACAGCGCGAAAGCCGCAAAGGTTGCAGCAACAAGGCCCAGCAGGGAGGGGATCAGGTTGAAGGCGGACATCAGATTACGGGGCATTCACGCACCTTGCCGGGATCAGATAGGCCGCAAGGCCCCATTTGCGATAGGCCCCGCCCAAGGGGTCCAAGGGCAGCGCCGCGCCCGCACAGGCGGGTGGCGTTGCGGTGATCAGCAGCAGTTGCCCGGTCAGGTCGGCGGGCAGCGGGTAACGCTGTTCATAATGATTGGCGGGGCGGCCGTTGGGACGGGGGGCATAAACGGCAAGCCCGCTGTCGCGCCCGGTGTAAAGCAGGTCCGCCAGTATATCGCGGCGGTCGGCCAGAATGGGCACATCTCCGGCCTGATGCGACAGGGCAATGATCTGCTGGCTGAAGCTGGCGCGGCCAAGCTGGCGATCCAGCAGCAGCGCCTTGCCATCAAGGCTTAGGTTTGGAAACAGCACAAGCAGCGGCAGGATCACGCAGACCGCCCCGTTCAGCGCAAAGGACGCGGCACGCAAGCGGGGATGGGGCGCAAGGACCGCCATTGCCAGCACCGTTCCGGCAAAATAGGCCGACACCGCCCAATTCGCCTGTGCCTGCCCCAGCAAGGATTGCAGGCTGACAACGGCCAGGGCCGGAAGGGCGAAACCCGCCAACGCGCCGTGACTGGCCGGGCGACGAAACGCCACCAACAGCGCCGCGAACAGGATCGGACCGAAGACGCCGAACTGGCTGCCCAGAAAGGCGACCACCCCTGCCGGGTTCAGCGCGGCAAAGGGGCTGTCGTTGCGGACCCAGCCAACATTATCGACGGTATGGGACAGGGTGGTGAACTGATGCGACAGATTCCACAGGATGTTGGGCGCGATCACCACGGCAAAGCTGACCAGCATCGCCGCCACATGACGCCAGGCGATGCGGTGGTCGCGCCGCAACAGGGCGGCGCAGGCGACCCCGATCAGAAAGTAGACGGCGGCATATTTCGCCATGAAGCCAAGGCCCGCCATGGCCCCGGCCAGCGCAGCAAAACGCGCGCCGGGGGTTTCGATCAGGCGGCGGTGGAAATAAAGCGCTGCCGCAAAGAATGGTGCCATCACCGTGTCGGTCGAAATCAGCAGGCTGCCCAAGGCCACAAACGGCAGGGTGACATACCCCGCCGCCACCCAGACCGCCGCCCGCGCGCCCAGCATCCGCGCCGCCAGCGCCGCCAGGATCAGCGCCGTCACCCCATGCATTGCCGCGCCCGGCATCCGCACCCAAAAAGGGGCATCACTGCCTGCCAAAAAGGTGACAGCCCCGATCAGCCAACCGATCAGCGGCGGTTTGGAGTAATAGCCAAAGGCAAACTCTTGGCCCCACAACCAATACTGCGCCTCATCGACATAAAGATCAGTCGCATCAAAGGCCAGCAGCAGCCAGCGCAGCAGCGTCACCGCCACCACGACACCCAGCGCCGGGCGCAGCCAGTCAAAGGGGGGGTCAGTCCGGGCGGCCATCTTGATCCGCATCACCGCGTTTGTGGATCAGCCACAGATTGCGGCTGTAGACGATGACGCCGGGCAACTGCCCCAGGATGATCACCAGATCAAGCTTGTGAACGCCGTAAGCCAGCACGATCAGCCCGCCGAAGATCGAGAAATACCAGAACGTCACCGGCATGACCGATTTGCCCGCACGCTCGGACGCAATCCATTGCACGATGAACCGCGCCGTGAACATCAGCTGACCCAACAAACCCACCGTCAACCAGATGATGTCAGAGGTAGAGCTTGCGCCCAGTTTGCTGAGCAATTCGTGCATCATCTGGCATCATCCAGCGGCCTGGCTTTCTTGCGCCGCCGCAACAGCCACGCAACGCCGACAAGATCAACCACGCCCACCAAAGCCCTTTGCAGGTTGGAGTAGTTAGACCTTCCCGCCCCGCGCGGACGGTGACTGACATCAACATGCGCCACTTGCCAGCCATCCCGCGTGAAAAGTGCCGGAAGGTAACGGTGCATGTGGTCAAAATAGGGCAGGTCCAGAAACGCCTGCCGCCGAAAGCCCTTCAGCCCACAGCCAGTGTCACGGGTGCCATCCTGCAAAATCCAGCCCCGCAGACGGTTGGCAAATCTGGATGCGACTTTCTTGGACCACGTGTCCTGCCGATCCAGACGTTGCCCCGCCACCAGACCAATGCGGCCAGTGGTGTCCGCCAGCAAAGGAGCCGCCAGTTTTGGCAACTCTTCCGGCGGGTTCTGGCCATCGCCGTCCAGCGTCAGGATGATCGGTGCCCGCGCCGCCCTGACACCGGAATGCACCGCCGCCGATTGCCCGCCAGACCGATCATGCCGCACCACGCGCAGGTGCGGCATGGTCTGCGCCCGCGCCGTCAGGACCGCCACGGAATTGTCGGTTGAACAGTCATCGACAACGATGATTTCAAACGGCGCATGTGCGGCCAGGGCACGGTCGATATCTTCGACCAGCGTGATGATGTTCTCGGATTCATTCTTGGCCGGGATAACAACGGAAAGCGTGGTCATATTTGCATTCTCATAGCCGGGCCCCTTGGATTTGCGGCTTATAGGCCAGCCCCCCTGCCCTTGCAATTGATCAGGCCTGCGCAGCCCGCACAAGGCGAAGTTTCCGCTCACGCAGCAGGGTGTAGATGCCGGTGGCCACAACGATGCTGGCCCCGATCAGCGCGTAGACATCCGGAAGCTGCGCAAACATCCCCCATCCCAGCACGATCGCCCACAGCAATGACGTATAACGGAATGGCGCGACAAAGCCCACATCGCCCACCCGCATCGCGGTGACAGAGCAGATATAGCCCACGGGCAACATCGCGCCGGCGCCGCAAATCATGGCGATCTGCAATGGTGTCGGGGTTTGCCAGCCCTGAAACACCGCCCCGATCCCCCCCATGACGGCAACAGAAACCGCCGCCCCCAGCGCCACGATGATTGACGGCACGGCGCTGCCCAGACCACGCACGGCCAGATCGCGCACCACCACCGCCAGAACCGAGCCAAGGCCGATCACCGACCAGATGTCGAACCCCGCCGTCCCGGGGCGGATGATGATCATCACCCCGACAAAGCCGATCAGGATCGCAGTCATCCTGCGCCAGCCGACGCGGTCCTTGAAGACAACCGCCGCACCCAGGGTGACGGCCAGCGGAATCGCCTGCATCACCGCGGACAGGTTGGCCAGCGGCATGTGCATCAGGGCGGTCAGAAACAGGATGGTTGCCACCACATCGGCCATCGAGCGCATCAGGATGACCCAGCGGTCACGCGGGGCTTGCGGAATGCTGAGCCCGCCCGTGGCGGCGGCAAGGATCAACAGCAGGACCACCGCAAGGATACCGCGCAGGGTGATGGTCTGGAACAGCGGCAAGTCATGGGTGACGGCCTTCATGAAGCTGTCGTTCACGGTGAAGGCCACCATCGAAAGGTTCATGTAAAGCGCGCCGCGCAGGTTGTCTGAAAGAGTCATGCCTATGGCTAGCAGGTGGTGCGCGCCGAGGGAAGGGGCAGGCGGGGTGACAGCTTCTGGCTTGCCGCCCCGGGACGGCCGTGGTGGTGTCAAGGGGTCAGGCCGTGGTGTTCGAAGATGGCATGACTTGCCCCGCCGGGATCAACCGCCCTGCCCCGCAGGGATCAACCGCCCTGCCCCGTCAGACCAACAGTCGCCATACCAAGCCGGCGTCAGGGATCGCCGGGATCATCTGCACGGCGATGGCCCATGCCAGTGCTGTGCGTGTCATACAAGCCTTGCATCCGTCCGGGCCGGCAAATGCCACGGGCCGCATATTGTGTCAGCGGACGGGCGATGACCTGCCGCTTGATCACGATGCTGCGCCTGCTTTCGTCCCAAGGCCCATCGTCGGTCTGCGGGAAGGGGGGCATTGGATCGGTTCGGTCATGGGGCCGGGCGCGCTGTCGCCTTGCATGTGAACGGTGCTGGCCGACACCAAAAGCAGGCAGGAATCGCCCCGGGTTCACGATCCGCGCCAAGGAAACAAGGGCCTGCTGTCGTCTTTCAAAACCGGACATTCCCCGATGCCCGCTTGGGCAGATCCTGTTCCGGCACAGATCAGACGCCGGAAGACGGGCAAGCCACAGCGGGTCCGGCCACACGGCCACCGCCTCTGTACTTTTGTTCAGCGACGGTGCAACCTGATCTGCGCACCTACACAAGCCCTGCCAAATTCCGAAGAACCTGGGCCCCTTGCGTTCAAATCCTTGACACTGGTCCCAGGTTGGGACCGCAGGAAGATCACTCCGATGGCCGCCACCCAAGCTCTTTTGTTCCTGCAAGCCCGGGGCGTCAATATCACCCTGCATCCTTATCTTTATGACCCGGACGCCGATGCAGTGGGGTTGGCGGCGGCACGCGCGCTTAACCTTGATCCGGCGCTTACCTTGAAAACCCTGATGGTCGAGGTGGATGGGCGGCCTGCCTGCTGTGTGATCCCCTCGGACCGTCAGCTTTCGATGAAAAAGGTCGCGGCCATCTTTGGGGGCAAAGCGGCGGCCATGATGCCACCCGCGAAGGCCGAGAAGTTGACCGGCTATCGGGTGGGCGGAATCAGCCCCTTTGGCCAGAAGCGCGCCGTTCCAACCGCGATAGAATCCACCGCCTGCGACGCCGCGCAAGTCTGGATCAACGCCGGGCAACGGGGGCTTTTGCTGGGGTTGGACCCGCAACAGGCGCTGGCAACGCTGGGTGCCAAGGCCGCAGCCCTGATCGCCTGAGGCGGGGCTTGCTGACCGGGCAGGATCGGGCGCAGACTGTGGTAACCGGAGGCAGGGGGCAACCTGAGGCAGAGGGCAGCGTGAAGCAGGGGGCAGCGTGAAGCAGGGGAACGACATGAACGGTGCAGAGACTTTGGTGAAAACCCTGCTGGCCAGCGGTGTGGATGTCTGCTTTGCCAACCCGGGCACCTCGGAGATGCATTTTGTGGCAGCACTGGACAGTCACCCCCAGATGCGCTGCATCCTGTGCCTGTTCGAGGGCGGGGCAACCGGGGCGGCGGATGGATACTACCGGATGAAGGGCGCTGTGGCCGCGACGCTTTTGCACCTTGCCCCCGGTTTTGGCAACGGCTTTGCCAACCTGCACAACGCCCGCAAGGCCGGGTCGGGCGTGGTCACGATCATGGGCGACCATGCCAGCCATCATTTGCGCCACGAGTCGCCGTTGAAGGGGGACACCGAGGGCATCAGCCGCACGGTGTCGCACTGGACCCGCACCAGTGCTGACGCGGGGTCTGTGGCGGCGGACGGGGCGGCGGCAGTGCAGGCGGCCCGCAGCAAGAATGGCCAGATCGCCACGTTGATCCTGCCCGCCAACACGGCCTGGGAAGACGCCGCCGCGCGACGGCTGCGCCCGCAAGCGCCCCGTTGCGCAAGCCCACGCAAGCCGATCTGCACACGGCGGCGGCGGCATTGCGTCAACCCGGCGCGGCGCTGTTGGTGGATGGGCGGGCGCTATGGTCTGATCTGGCGCAGGTGGCGGGCCGGATTGCCGCAGTGACGGGCTGCCGCCTGCTGGCACCTTGCCTGCCCGCCCGTATCCGGCGCGGGGCGGGCGCAGTGCGGTTTGAACGGCTGGCCTATGTGGTCGAGGAAAACGTGGCCGTGATGGCAGGGATCACCGATCTGGTGCTGTGCGGCACCGCCCGTCCGGCCAGCTTCTTTGCCTATCCCGGCAAGGTCAGCCTGCCGGAACCGCCGGGCTGTCGGGTGCTGGAGCTGTGCAGCGCCGAAATGGATTACGACTGGGCCTTGCAGCAA
The DNA here is from genome assembly GCA_964497815.1 of uncultured Cypionkella sp. Lineage (GTDB taxonomy): Bacteria > Pseudomonadota > Alphaproteobacteria > Rhodobacterales > Rhodobacteraceae > Cypionkella. The sequence continues at coordinate 32 of CAZCFC010000159.1, read as the reverse complement.
CTGGCTGCGATTCTGGCCGCAGATGGACCGGC
>CAZCFC010000158.1:0-7023 GCA_964497815.1 uncultured Cypionkella sp. | reverse complement strand
GCGGCCGGCCTGGCTGCTCAGGCTGGGGTTGTTCCTCTACGACCATATCGGCGGCCGCAAATTGCTGCCGGCGACGCGCACGCTCGACCTCGCCCATGACGCCGCCGGCCAACCGCTGAAGGACGACCGGGCCAAGGCCTTCGAATATTCCGATTGCTGGGTCGAGGATTCCCGCCTTGTCGCGCTGAACGCCCGTGATGCCGCACAGAACGGCGCAACCATACTGACCCGCACCCGCGTCATCGCAGCCCGCCGCGTCGGGGACCTGTGGCAGATCACCACCCAGACCGCCCACGGCACGCAGACCCATTCCGCCCGCGCCCTGATCAACGCCGCCGGACCCTGGGTCAGCGACATCTTGCGGGATGTCACCCAGACCCCCACCACCGCCGCCATCCGGCTTGTGCGCGGATCGCATATCGTCACCCGCAAACTGTACGATCACGACCGCAGCTATTTCTTTCAGGGCAGCGATGGCCGCATCATCTTTGCCATTCCCTATGAACAGGACTTCACGCTGATCGGCACAACCGATCAAGACCACCAGACCGACCCACTTGCCGCGCGCTGCACCGATGCCGAACGGGATTACCTTTGCGACTTTGCCAGCCAGTATTTCGCCCGTCCCGTCACCCCCGCCGATGTGGTCTGGACCTATTCCGGCGTTAGGCCGCTGTACAATGACGGCGCAAGTTCGGCCTCTGCCGCCACCCGCGACTATGTGCTGACGCTCGACGGCACGACGGCCCCCTTGCTGTCGGTGTTCGGCGGCAAGATCACCACCTATCACCGTCTGGCCGAGGACGCCCTGACCAGACTTGCCCCGCACCTGCCGATGAAACCGGCATGGACCGCGCGCCAACCGCTGCCGGGCGGTGACTTTCGCCATGACGGGGTGGCCGATCTGACCGCCGGGTTGCGCACAGCCCACCCCTATCTGACCGCCCCTCATGCCGCCCGCCTGATCCGCGCCTATGGCACCGATGCGATGCGGCTTCTGGGCAACGCCCGCTCGCTGTCCGACCTTGGTCAGCATTTCGGCGCCACCCTTTATGCCGCGGAATTGCGCTGGCTGATGGATCACGAATTTGCCCGCACCGCCGAGGATGTGCTTTGGCGGCGCACGAAACTGGGGTTAAGATTGACAGCAGACGAGGTATCGACGCTGGAAAACCACCTGCCATAGGGCGGGGTTCTTCCGACCTTGCCCCAAAAACCCGTGACACGTTGCCAAAGGCCCGCACCATGACCCAGATCCTTGCCATCGACCAAGGCACCACCTCGACACGGGCCATCCTGTTTTCGGCGGACCTTACGCCGATCACGCAGGCGCAAGAGGAATTCCCGCAGCATTTTCCCGCCTCGGGCTGGGTGGAACACAACCCTGCCGACCTGTTGCGCACCACCCTTGCCACGGCCCGCATGGTTCTGTCCCGCACCGATCCCGCCAAGATCGCCGCCATCGGCATCACCAATCAGCGCGAAACCACCCTGCTGTGGGATCGTGCGACCGGGCAGGCCCTGCACAACGCCATCGTCTGGCAAGACCGCCGCACCGCCGATACCTGCGCCCACCTACGCGCGCAGGGGCACGAGCCGGCCATCACCGAGAAGACCGGGCTGCTGCTGGACCCTTATTTCAGCGGCACCAAACTGAAATATCTGCTTGATACCATCCCGGGTGCCCGCGCCCGTGCGCAGCGCGGAGACCTGGCTTTCGGCACCGTGGATTCCTATCTGATCTGGCATCTGACCGCTGGCCGCATCCATGCCACCGACGCCACCAACGCCGCCCGCACCCTGCTTTACAACATCAACGACGGCCGCTGGGACGCCGATATTTGCGCCCTGCTTGATGTTCCCATGGCCCTGCTGCCGCAGGTCAAGGATTGCGCCGCGGATTTCGGCATGACCGATCCTGCAATTTTCGGCCATGCCATCCCGATCCGGGGGGTGGCGGGCGATCAACAGGCGGCCACCGTCGGGCAGGCCTGCTTTGCGCCCGGCATGATGAAATCCACCTATGGCACGGGGTGCTTTGCCCTGCTGAACACCGGCGCGCAGAAAGTCACCTCGCAGAACCGGCTGCTGACCACGATTGCCTATCAGTTGAACGGCAAACCCACTTATGCGCTGGAAGGGTCCATTTTCATCGCGGGGGCGGTGGTGCAATGGCTGCGCGACGGGCTGAAGATCATCGCCACGGCCCCCGAAACACAGGCACTGGCCGAAACGGCCGATCCCGCGCAAGACTTGCTGTTGGTCCCCGCGTTTACCGGGCTGGGCGCGCCTTACTGGCGGCCCGAAACCCGTGGTGCGGTGTTCGGGCTGACGCGCAATTCCGGTCCCGCCGAATTCGCCCGCGCCGCGCTGCAATCGGTGGGCTTCCAGACCCGTGACCTGCTGGAGGCGATGCGCGCCGACTGGACCAGCCCCGCGCAGAGGGTACTGCGTGTCGATGGCGGCATGGTTGCGTCAGATTACGCCATGCAGTTCCTGTCCGACATTCTGGGCGCGCCCGTTGACCGCCCGCAAGTCACCGAAACCACGGCTTTGGGCGCGGCCTATCTGGCGGGCCTTGGCGCGGGCGTCTGCCCCCCACCGGCGGAATTCGCGAAATCCTGGGCGCTGCAGCGCCGCTTTGTGCCGCAGATGGACATCGCCACCCGTGCGGCCAAATACGCGCGCTGGGGCCGGGCCGTGCAGGCGACCATCGCCGTTTGATAAGGCACAGCCTAATCAACGCCACGTGAATTTTTGCTTTGCGCCAAAGCCAAAGCAGCGCACCCTGCGTCAAACCCATGGAGGCAGGCATGATCCGTACTGGCGCTGAGTATAAAGATTCGATCCGAGATGGCCGCTTGGTCTATATGAACGGCGAGAAAGTGGCCGATGTGACCACGCACCCACAGTTCAAACCTCTGGTCGACATCCGCGCCCGCATCTACGACATGGCGCATGATCCGGCCACCCGCGATGTGATGACCGTCACGCAGGATGGCGAAACGAACGCCACGGGCAACGCACTGCCCTATTCGCAGGCCGACTGGTGGGCCAAACGCCGCGCCACCGATGCGGTGCTTGAGGACGTGGGTGGCATCGTCACCCGTGTCGGCGATGAAACCGTGGGCGAAATGTGGTCGCTGTTCGATGGGCAGGACGTGCTGGCCGAGATTGACCCGCAATTTGCCCGCAACATCGAAAACCACATCAACCGCGTGCTGAAAACCGATCCCTTCCACGTTTCGGCCAACACCGACCCCAAGGGCGACCGGTCAAAATCGCCGCAGGATCAAGACCCCGACATGCTGCTGCATGTGGTCAAGGAAACCGATGCGGGCATCATCGTGCGCGGCGCGAAATACGAAACCGCCGCCGCCTACGCCAATCAGGCCTTCACCAAGCCCACCATCGCCAATTGGGGCAATGACGCGCTGTCTGATTATGCTGTGGGCTTCATCTGCGATCTGGGCAGCCCCGGTCTGAAATTCATCTGCCGCACCGGTTTCGCAGGCCGCGCCCCGGCCGAGGATTATCCGCTGTCCAACAAGTTCGATGAGGTCGATACCATCGTCATCTTCGACAACGTGTTGATCCCGTGGGAAAATGTGCTGTTCTACCGCCACACCAAGGCCGCCACCTTCATCCGCGCCACCCTGCACCGCTATTCCGCCTTCGCCTTCGTGCAGCGCAACCTGAAGCTGGCCGACATGATGATCGGCGCCGCCCTGTTCAACGCGCGCCAAACCGGGCTTGATAAGCAACAGGCGGTGCAGGAAAAGCTGTCCACCCTTGCCGTCTACCGCGAAGGCATCAATGCCCACCTGACCGGGGCGATTGCCTTGGGCGAACGCTCACCCGCCGGGCTGATGATGCCGAACCAGTCGCTGCTGTACACGGGCCGGGTGCTGGCCTGTTCGCAACTGCACGAAATGATGCACATCGCGCGCGAACTGTGCGGCGGCCAGATTTGTGTGACACCCGACGCCGCCAGCTTCCGCCACCCGGAAACCAAGCCGTGGATGGACAAGTATTACACCATCAACGACGAATGGGTGGCCGAAGATCGCCGCAAGTTGCTGGCCTTTGCCCGTGACATGCTGAATTCCGATTACGCCGGCCACCGCCTGACCTTCCAGCTGTTCGCGCAAAGCCCGCCGTTTGCGCATCTGGCCGCCGTCTACCGCAATTTCGACTGGGAGGGCCCGCTGGCTTTTGTCAAACACGCAGCCGGGCTTTCCGACAACGTCATGGGCAAGAAAACCTTGACGCGGGGCGACAGTACGATTTCCAAATGGTTCGCAACGGAAACGGCGAAAGCGGCTGAATAGGACCCTGCGATGACCAAGCACATGACCCCGGCGGCGGAACTGCACGCCAACACATCGGTGCCCTTCAATCAGGCCCATGCGATGCCTAAATCGGTTTATACCAGTGCCGAATTTCTGGCACAGGAACAAAAGCACATCTTCGGCCATGACTGGCTGTCGGCGGGCCGCGCCGATGCCCTGCCCAACCCCGGCGATTACCTGACCATGGAAATCGCAGGCGAGCCGATCATCGTGCTGCGCGACCGTGACGGCGTGTTGCGTGCCATGTCCAATGTCTGCCGTCACCGCATGTCCACCCTGCTGGAGGGGCGCGGCACCACGAAATCCATCGTCTGCCCCTATCATGCCTGGACCTACAATCTGGACGGCACCCTGCGCGGTGCCCCCGCCATGGGCCTGAACGAGGGCTTTTGCAAAGACCAGATCGCCCTGCCCAAGATCCGCTGCCAAGAATGGCTGGGTTGGATCATGGTGTCGCTGAACCCCGACGCCCCTGACCCGTATGAACACCTGAAGGACGTTGAAAATCTGGTCGGCTATCTGGATATGGCCTCTTACCGCGAAACCTTCCGCGAGGAGTTCCGCTGGGCCACCAACTGGAAGGTGCTGGCCGAGAATTTCATGGAATCCTACCATCTGCCGGTCTGCCATTCCGGCACCATCGGCGGCTCGGTCGATCTGATGAAGATGACCTGCCCCGAAGGCAGCCCGGCCTTCAACTATCACTACATCCACAAGAACGACACCATTCCGCTGTCGCTGGCCCACCCTGACAACACCCGGCTGACGGGGGATCAGCGCCGCATCACCTGGCTGCTGTCAATCTACCCCGCGCTGCTGATCACGCTGACCCCCGGCTATTTCTGGTATCTTTGCCTGACCCCGGACGGCCCCGGCCATGTCAACGTGCTTTATGGGGGCGGCATGGCTGCCGACTGGTGCGCCGATCCAAAGTCAACCGACTACCTGACCACGATCAAGGCCTTGCTGGATGATGTGAACATCGAGGACAAGGACTGCGTTGAAAAGGTCTATGCGGGTATCAAGGCGGGCCTGTCGGCACCCGGCCCCCTGTCGCACCTTGAACGCCCCAACTTCGAATTCGCCCAATATATCGCCAGCCGAATCCCCGCATGACCCTGCGCGATGATTTCCTGCGCGGCATGAGCCACGCCTCGGCCACGGTGAACATCATCGCCACCGATGGCCCGGCGGGGCGCGCTGGGGTTACGGTGTCGGCCATGGCTTCTGTGTCCGCCGACACCCCGCACCCCACCCTGCTGACCTGTGTGCATCACCTTTCGCCCGCCGCAGCCAGGATCATCGCCAACGGCTGCTTTACGGTGAACGTGCTGCGCGATGATCAATCCTACATCGCGGACACTTTCGCAGGTCGCTTCAAGGATCAGGTGGCGGATAAATTCGACTGCACCCACTGGGCCGCGATGGAAACCGGCAGCCCGCGCGTCGTCGATCCGCTGGTGGCCTTTGATTGCCGCGTCACGTCGGCCGAACGTGTGGGCACCCATTATGTGCTGTTTGGTGCTGTGCAGGCGGTGTTTACCGGTCCGCATGGCTCGCCGCTGATTTACACGCATCGCAGCTATGGCAGCCCTGCGCGCATCGAGGCCGCAGCCTCCATCGCCGCAGGCCGCGCCGCCTTGCCCAAGAAACTGGCCCTGGGCTGCTTTCACACCTTTGGCCCCTCCCTGCTGCCCGACATCCTGTCGCGCCTGATCGCGGAAGACCCCGCCACCGAAGTGTCCCTGACCGAAGGCGATCAGCGCCGCGTAACCGAGGCCCTGCGCGCGGGTGAGGTCGAGGCGGCGCTGCTTTATGATCTGAACCTGCCCAAGGATCTGGCCACCCTGCCCCTGCTGGACCTGTTGCCCTATGTGCTGCTGCCCGAAGGCCATGCCTTGGCGGCACATACGCAGATCAATCCCGCCGATCTGGCCGATCTGCCCATGGTGCTGTTGAACGCCCCGCCGTCGTCGGATTATTTCCCGCAATTGCTGCGCGACGCCGGGGTCGAACCGCGCATTGCCCACCGGTCGACCTCGTTCGAAACCGTGCGCGGTCTGGTCGGGGCTGGCCTCGGCTATGCCTTGCTTGCCACCCAACCGGCCAGCGCGCTTACCTATGACGGCCACGCCCTGATCACCCGGCCACTGGCCACCCCCGCCCGGCCCAGCCGCGTGGTGCTGGCCACCCGGCGCGGCGCGCCCTTGTCGCCCGCAGCCGAGCGTCTGGTCTGGTTTTGCCGCGACCATTTCGCCACCGACGGCTGACGCGCACGTCATGCGCAAAGCCATACGCGCGCCATACTCCAATCACACCCGAACCAGACGCAGGACCCCATGACCATCACCCGCTACCGCAAGTTCAACACCGCCGTCACTTACCCCGAACAGAACCTCGACAATGACCTCTGCCACCTTGTCGCCACCCGCGGCGGCACCACGCTTTATTTCCGTGGCGCCTGCCCCCAGGATCTGGATACGGCGCAAAATCTGGGCAGCCATGACCCGGTGGCCCAAACCCATAAAGTGATGAGCAATATCAAACAGTTGATAGAAGAGGCCGGCGGCGGGATGCAACACCTGGTCAAGCTGGTGGTCTACCTCACCGATGTTCGACACCGCGAACCTGTCTACCGCACCATGGGCGAATACATCAAAGGCGTGCATCC
>CAZCFC010000157.1:0-7034 GCA_964497815.1 uncultured Cypionkella sp. | reverse complement strand
TCGCCCAGCATGGACGAGGCCCCGATGCGGAAAAGGTCAGGCCGCGTCCATCGCACCCCCAACTCTTCTCGCATCAGGAACAGCCAGTTCATGGCGTCCTTGGCGGTCTTCAGCCCTCCGGCGGGTTTGAAGCCGACGAATTGCCCGGTGCGCTGGTGAAAATCACGCAACGCCCGCACCATGGTCAGCGACACCGGAAGCGTGGCGTTGACGTCTTCCTTGCCGGTCGAGGTCTTGATGAAATCCGCCCCCGCCTGCATCGCCACCATCGAAGCCTTGTAGACATTGGTCAGCGTCTTGAGGTCGCCGGTGGCCAGAATGGCCTTCATGTGCGCTGCACCGCAGGCTTCGCGCATCTGGGCGATTTCGTCGTACAACGCGGCCCATTGCCCGGTCAGCGCCAGTTCGCGACAGATGACGATGTCGATTTCTGCCGCGCCTTCGCTGACGGCATAGCGGATATCGGCCAGTCGCAGGGGCAGCGGCATCAGCCCCGCCGGAAAGCCGGTGGCAACCGAGGCGACAGGAATGCCCGAACCGGCCAGGGCCTTGACCGCATGGGCCACCATGGTCGGGTAAACGCAGACCGCGCCGACCGTCAGGTGATCCAGTCCCAAAGCCGCCATCAGATCGGCCCGCAACGGCGCGCGGGCCTTGGCACACAACCGTTGAACCCGCCCCGCGGTGTCATCCCCGGCCAGCGTGGTCAGGTCGATGCAGGTCACGGCGCGGGCAAGCCAGGCGGCCTGATGGTCTTTCTTGACCGACCGCCGCGCGGGCAGGGTGGCAGCACGCCGTTCGGCCGCCGAAGTATTGACGACATGGCTGTCGAACCAGTCGGCGGCGAAGGGGGTTCCGGTCATCCGGGGGAAATCTTCGGTCATGTTGGTGTCCTTCAGACAGCCGCGCCCAAGGCGCAAGTCGATGAAACGGTTGAAACGTCTCGCCCCGGCGATGAACGGCGGGGGCCGCGCGGGCGGCAGGGGGCAGATGCAGGACCCTGCCTCATGCGGGCGCGTCCAGAATGGCGCGGGCGGTGGCCTCGTCGGTCACCAGAACCGACACGTAACCGGCCTTCAGCGCGGCACGGGCGATCGGATGTTTCTCTTCGCCGGCGACCACGCCGATGGCCCAGTCCTTCTGGGTCAGATGATCAAGGCGCATCCCCACGGTGCGGTCGTCCAGCGCGGGGTCGGCAATTCGCCCCTTGGCATCGACAAAGCGCCCCAGAATATCGCCAACAGCCCCCAAGGCACCCAGCCGGGCGATATCCTCTTGCCCCAGATAGCCCGAATCCGTCAGCACCGATTGCTGCGACAAGCCACCCATGCCGAAACACACGACCGGCGCCGACTCGGCCAGCGCCAGCACGCGGGCGATGATCGGGTCTTCCTCCAAAGCCGCGCGGGTCGATCGTTTGCCCATGATCGCAGGGACTGGCAGCAAGGTCGCCTGCCCTCCGGCCGATTGTGCGAAATCCTCTGCCACGGCGCTGTTGCGCGACGACGTCACATGCAGCGCCGAATTGCCATTGACCAGAACGACATGGACGCCGGGGTTCCAGCCCTGGGGCAGGGCGCGGGCCACGGCGGCCATGGTGCGCCCCCAACTGACGCCCAAAAGCTGCGGCTTGGGGTTCAGGTTGGCCAGATAGCTTGCCGCAGCCTGCGCCACGCTGTCGATCAACAGGGCAGGGTCGGTGATCTCGCCCATCGGCACAACCACGGCGTCGCGCAGCTTGAAGCGCTGCTGCAATTCCACTTCAAGCGAGGTCTTGCGGCTGATGCGCGGGGTGATTTCGATCTTGACGATGCCTTCAACCCGGGCGCCGGTCAGCAGTTTGCCAACCTGCCAGCGGGTCAGGCCCAGATCTGCGGCAATCTCGGCTTGGGTGCGGTCCAGATCATAGTATAGTTTCGCGACCTGCACCATCAGATGGTCGCGGTTCTCGTCGACGGGCAAGCGTTGAGAGTAGGGGGCGCGGTCGCTCATGTCGGGGCTCCGGTCTGGCGACGGGACAGGGCGTGCAGAACCGGGGTCAGGGCTTCGGTTGCTTCGCGGTACAAAGGCAAGGTGCGGGCGAAATACGCGGATCGGGCGGGGTTGGGGGCGATTTCGCGGGTCGGGGTGGCGCAGGCCTTTGCGGCCGCGGCAAGGCTTGGGTAAAGGCCCACCGCCGTTGCTGCCGCCACGGCGGCCCCGACAAGGGAAAGGTTGTCCTCACGCGCGACATGCACCGGGCGGGCCAGCGCATCGACGGTGGCTTGCAGCCAGGCCGCGTTCTTGACGATGCCGCCTGCCATGACCACGCGGTCGATCGGCACCTGCCGCTCGTCAAGGCAGGCCAGCACATTGGCCGAGCCCAACGCCACCGCATCCACGACCGAGGCATAGATGTCAGCCCGCCCATGGCCCAAGGTCAGACCCATCAAGGCCCCGCGCAAAGCGCCGTCCCGGTAGGGCGTGCGGTTGCCCATCCAGTAATCCAGCGCCAACAGCCCCTCGGCCCGCGCCGGGGTCGCGGCCACCTCGGCAATCAGTGCCGCATGGCCCGCCCCATCAAGACCAAAGATCGTTCCTGCCAGCCAGGCCATCACCGACCCGGCCGAAACCTGACCGCATTCAACCAGCCAATGGCCATCGGTCAATGCATTGGGATAGGGCCCCCAAAACCCCGTCACATCGGCCTGGCCCCCCAGTTGCGTCAACTGCACCACCGAGGTTCCGCCAATGAACAGCATCCTGCCCGGCGCCACGACATCAGCCCCCAGCATTCCGATATGGGCGTCGATGCCGCCTTGGGCCACCATCGGACGGTTGGTCAGCCCCAGTTCGGCGGCCATCTCGGCCCGCATCGGCGCGATGGCCCCCCCCACGGGGATCACCCGCTGCGGCAGACGGTCCATCAGGTCCGGAATGCCCAAAGCGGCGTAAAGGTCGGGGTGAAAGACCCCTGCCGCGCTGTCGTAATTCCATTTGCACGCGGCATTCATCCGCGAGGCGACCCATTCCCCGGTCAGATCGTGGTTCACATAATCCAAGGCCTCGCAGATCACCTCTGCCCTGGCCCAAACCTCGGGCTGGTTGCGCTTCAGCCACATCGCCTTGGGGACCAGCCATTCCACCGCATCCGACCCGCCGCAATACCGCATCACGGGGTGCGACAGCCGGGTTTCGCGCGCCTCGGCCTCGGCGCGGCAGTCCATCCACAACAGCGCCGGACCCAAGGGCGTCCCGTCGCGCAGGCAGACGGCCACGGTTGAGGCGGTGGTGGCGGCACAGACCGCCTCGACCGCCGTGATCCCGGCCTTGGCCAGAACCTCGCGGCCAGCCATCCGCAGGGCGCGGCGCCAGTCGGCGGCGTCCTGCTCGGCCCAGCCTGCGCGGGGATAGCGCGTGGCATAGGGTGCCTCGGCCATGGCCAGCATGGTGCGGCGCGAGGTGTCATAAACCCCCGCCCGCACACCGCCCGTGCCGAAATCGAAACTCAACAGATGTGCCATGGTCCCCTCCCCAAGGGCCGCCCTTATGGGCGGAACATGATCTTGGAGAAGAACATGCCCTTTTCCGACTTCAGCCGGGCAAAGATCGCGGGCAGCTCTTCCAGCGTCAATTCATGGCTGATCATGAAATCCCATTTCAGCGCCCCCGAGGCCAGCTTGTCCAGTGTCACCACCCACTGCGGCCCCGGATAGGGGGCACCGAACGAATTCCAAGACCCGTGCAGCGACACCTCCTGGCGCAGGAAATGCTGGAAGGTCTTGTTCTGCAAGGCCACATCGCCCACCGGAATCCCGATGAACACCACATGCCCGCCCGGTGCCGCCAACAAGGCCGCCGTGTTGATCGAAGACGGATGACCCGCCGCCTCGACGATGATGTCAGACAAAATCGCCTGCGGGATGTCTTGTCCCGCAAGGAAGGTATGGGTCGCCCCGGCCTGCCTTGCCTGCGCCAGCTTGTCTTCCGAGACGTCGATGGCCACCACCTCGGACGCGCCCATCAACAACATCCACTGTATCGCGAAAAGCCCGATCGGTCCGCAGCCGATGACAGCCCCCCGTGCCCCCATCCTGACGCCGCCCGCCTTCCAGATCGCATGCAGCGCGATCGAGGCGGGGTCCACCATGGCGGCAGCCCTTGGGTCCGTGCCCTGCGGTGCCTTCATCAGGTTTGCTGTGGGCACCACGACCCATTCCGCATAGGCACCATCCCGGCGCGAGCCGAAGTAGTCGTAATCCCGGCAGCGCGAGAAATCCCCGGTCGCACACTGGTCGCAGCGCCCGCACGGCAGCATCGGCGGCACGGTGCAAAGATCACCCACGGCAAAGCCCGCAACATCCGCGCCCAAAGACTCGATATGGCCCGAGAATTCATGGCCACAGATGATCGGCATCTTGTGTGCGCCCTTGATCAGCATGCGCGGCAGGTCCGATCCGCAAACGCCGACCGCAGCGACCTTCAATAGCACCTCGCCGGGGCCGGGAACGGGTTTGGCGACATCTTCCAGCCTGATATCACCGGGAGAGTATAGAACGGCAGCGCGCATCGGATAGTCCTGTTGAATGCAGGCCACCCCGTGGTGGTGGCCCGGGTTGGGGGTTAGCTTGCCAGATCCCTGTGGCGACAGGCGGCGAAAACAGCGTCGTGCCGGGGGCGGCACGGGGCGATGCCCGGCAGACAGATCGACCTTGCGACGCTGGCCGGAACGGCAGTGGCAAGACATGCCAAGATGTGACGGCGATTGATCATGGCTGCCTTTCTTTGGCCGGCCCACGGCGGAAGTTCAAAATACAGCATATGTGATATTTTATCACTCTTGTTGCATTCAGCAGGCCCGGCGCTCTGGGCGATGTCAATGGCTTTGCGCCGCACGAGTGGAAAAATAATTCAACATACTGTTTTGAAATGATAATACATGAACCTTCCGCCTGAAATTTTGGTCTGGCGCGTGAAAAGGCAAGCAAAACCAGTCCGGCCAATTGCTGTGAATCGCGCAGATTGCAGCAGATGCAGTTTTTGCGCATGGCTGCATGCCGTCCGGGCATGGGGCCCTGCCGCCGCGCCGATGGCTTTCCGCACCTGCTTGTGGACAGCGCCGGGATTCAGGTCCTTGGTGGTGCGCATGGTCCGTCGCCGCAAAAACGATCTTCAGATCGGTTTCTGGCCCATCCGACACCCGGATCGCCGCTCGTGATGTGCGTGACGGCAAGGCCCTGATCTGCGGCAATGCTTTGGCAGTCTGTCCGTTCATCATGGCCATTCGCGACGTATACGCGGCAGGCACCTTGCCCACGGCAAGATCCCTGCCATGGCGAAACCGGACCACATCACGCCGAAGGCTGTGCAAATGATCGCGACTATGGCGTTGCGGCACCGGCAAATGGCAAATTTGCGGCATTGAACGGCGATTGCGGATACCTGTTATGGCAAACCAGAATTTGGCCTGCCACTAGAACCACTGTCCCGGCTCCATCAGGCCAAGGTCCATCAATTGCTGGCTGTGCCACTCGAAGGGAATCGAGTTGTGCCACCGGAAATCGCGGATGTCGAACATCGACCCTGCATTGGTGCGCAAAGCCTTGGCTGTGCGGAAAGACGCAATCGCTGTTGTGATGTTGTGGTGCCACGGACAGGCGTAGGTGTTGTATTCCTCGTCGTTCAGGGTGAAATCGGATCGCAGTTCCAGCCCCGGCTTGGTGCGGAACAATGCGATGCGGTCTATCTTGCGGCGCGGAACCGGGATGTGTTCTTCAAACCGCCAACGAAGCCCGCCAAAGAAATCAAGCTGGCGCTCTTTGGGATAATTGTGGTTGGCCGCGTCGGGGCGACCCAGCGCGTAATAGCCCGATTTGTCCAGATGCGCCCGCTCCAGCGATACGGCATTGGGGTAGATGGACAGATCATCTGCATAAAGATCAACAACATAGGACAACAGCGCATCACGCCGCTCTTCGGTCTGGAAGGCCAGCATTTCACGGATGTTGCGGGTTTCACAGAAGGGGTGGAACAGGTATTCGCCGTTGTAGCAGTAATACAGCCAGATCCCGGGCGCTGCGGCGATGACAGTGTTGACCGCCCGCACCAAGGCATCCTCGGCGTGGACATCCATCGAGACACGGTGAATTTTTGCCTCGATGTCCACGGGCAACGGGATGACATCCGGGGCCAAGAGGACGACCTGTGGAAAGCCTGCCGCAATGTGATGGCGCAGGGTGGTGTCCACCTCGACCGGATCTTCGGCAAAAACCAATGCCACTGGCCCCTTGGCAAGCGCGGCTTTGCCTTCGACGATGAAGTGGTCAAGCGAGGTGTATTTCATATGCTGTCCAAGCCGGCCCAATGCGCAATTTTGCCGCAGAATCGGTTAAGCGATTGTTGATTGCAAGGTAACAGTATCCCGGCAAGGTTGCTAAATGTCGGATTTTCTGGCGGGTTGCCCGGGCAGGCGGCTGGCACCATCAAATCGGAGGGCTGTCATGGATCATGCGGGTGGGTGTTTGTGCGGAGCGGTGCGTTATCTGGCGCAGGGGCCGCTGCGCGACGTGATCTTTTGTCATTGCAGTCAGTGCCGCAGGCAGACCGGGCTTTTCTATGCGGCAACGGCGGTGCCGGTTGCTGCGCTTGTCCTGCAGCCATCCGAAGCCTTGACGTGGTATGCAGCGTCTGACCATGCCAAACGCGGATTTTGCCGCAACTGCGGGTCGGCCTTGTTCTGGCGGGCGCAGGGTGCGGATCAGATTGCCATTCTGGCCGGGTCTTTTGATGACCCGACGGCGCTGACCCCCGGCTTTCACATCTGCACCCAAGGCCGCGCCGGGTTTTACGCCCTTGCGGATGGCTTGCCTCAATACGCCCACGATGCCCCTGGTCTGGCCATATCCGGGGCCTGAGTTTACATGTGCCCAAGCGTTGCAGCCTTGGCCAGTTTGCCTTATGGGCAAGGCTTCACGGGATAGGTGCAGCATGTCGCAGGCCAAGAAGCTTTTCATCAAGACCTACGGCTGTCAGATGAACGTCTATGACAGCGAGCG
>CAZCFC010000156.1:0-7058 GCA_964497815.1 uncultured Cypionkella sp. | reverse complement strand
GTCCGCGAAGGCGCGATCTGCTATCTGGATGAGGTGGTCGAGGCCCGCAAGGACGTGACCGTCGTGCTGCATCCGCTGACCGACGACCGCCGCATTCTGCCGATCGACCGCACCTCTGAGGAACTGGAGGCCGCCCCCGGCTTCATGCTGGTGGCGTCTTACAACCCCGGCTACCAGAACATCCTGAAAACGCTGAAACCCTCGACGCGTCAGCGCTTTGTCAGTCTGGAGTTCACCTTCCCGCGCCCGGAACACGAAATCCCGGTGGTGGCGCGTGAAAGCGGGCTGTCCGAAGAACGTGTCAAGCCGCTGGTCCGTCTTGCGGGCAAGTTGCGCGCGATGAAGGGGCAGGATCTGGAGGAAGGCGTGTCCACACGTCTGGTGATCTATGCCGCCACCCTGATCGCCCAAGGTATGCCGGTGGACCGCGCCATCCTTGCGACGATGATCGAACCGCTGACGGATGATGCCGATACCAAACGCGGGCTCCTCGATCTTGTTCAGGCCGTTTTCGGGTGAGGCCGGTGATGAACAAGCTCGATCTGGAACCATGGGAACCCGAAGAAACCATCGGGAAACTGTGGCACGCCTACGCCAGCCGCCTTGACGCACCCTGCGTCCACGACGGAGCCCGTGTTGACCTGTCACAGGTCAGCGGGCGGCTGGCGGTTTTTTTCCGCGGCCTTGGCGGTGATCCGTCGGTCGAAATCAAGGCGGTGGGCGATGAGACATCCGCGCACCGCCTGTCGCTGCGCCGTTTCCTTGGCACAACGTCCGAGGCAATGTCGCGCGCCAGTTTCGACGGGGCCGCCCTGCGGTTGCCCGCGTCGCTGGCGGTTTTCCCCGCCGCCGAGGCCAACGCCGCGCTTTATCTGTGGCTGACCGCCGCTGCCGCCCATGCGCAGGGCCATTTGCTGGGCCATGCGCCGCAATCCGACCCCCTGCGCACCGATCTGACCGCCCTGCGCGCCGCCCTGACAATGGCCGAGGCAACCTTGATAGAGGCCCCCGGCCTGCGCGGCCTTTACGCCGATCTTTGCGCCGCACTTCTTGGTCTGCGCCAGACCCCGCACCTGCCCGATGCCGAGAAGACGGTCGAAGCCGTGATCCGCCACCTGTTGGGCGGCACCGCCGCCCTTGGCCCCAAGGCCGCCCGCATGGTCGATGCGATCCGCACGGGTGATCTGGCGGCCTACCGTGCCCCGCGCGGCTATCGCCCGTTCCGCCCGGTGGCGCTATGGCCCGATCTGCGCGGGCTGGAGCGGTCGGAGACGACCGCTGTGGAAACCCGCGCCACCGAAGGCACACCGGAAGAGGCCGAGGGGAACAAGACCCACCGCGCCCGTCGCCGCAAGGCCGATCAGGCCGAACGCAACGACAGCTTTATCCTGCACAAATTCGAGGCGATCCTGTCCTGGGCCGAATTCATCAACCTCAACCGTCGGGTTGAAGATGATGAAAACGACGATGCCCAGAAGGCCGCCGATGAGGCCGACGAAATCGGGCTTGGCCAGATTTCCAAGGCCCCCGCCACCCGCCTGAAACTGCACCTTGATCTGGCCCCCGAAGACGTGGACCGCGAGGCGCTTTCGGGCACCAGGACCTATCCCGAATGGGACGTGCGAACCGGCACTTACCTGCCTTACCATGTTCGCGTGCTGACCTCCGACATTACCCCGGTTCTCACCACGCCCCCGTTTCGGGACGATCCGCGCGCCGCGGCCCGTATCCGCGCCGTCAAACGTCAGTTCGAGGCTCTGCGTCCCAGCCGAATTTCGACCACTGGCCACCCTGACGGCGATGAACTTGATACGGACCGGGCGGTGCGCGCGCGGGTCGATTTTTATGCAACCGGGCAGGGCGATGACCGCATCTGGCGGCAAACCCGGCCGCAGAAACGCGATCTGGCGGTGCAGGTGCTGCTGGATGTGTCGCGCAGCACCGAAAGCGCCATTCCGGGCCACGGCCACGGCGGGCGGTCGGTGATCGACGTGGAACGCGAGGCGCTGGCGGCGCTGTCGTGGGGCCTTTCGGCCTGCGGCGATGATTTCGCCATCCACGCCTTTTCCAGCCTGAAACGCGACAGGGTCTATATCCAATGCGCCAAGCGCTTTGGCGAACCGATGTCGCAAACCGTGGAACAGCGCATCGCCGCGCTGAAACCGGGGTTCTACACCCGGCTTGGCGCCGCCATCCGCCACGCGTCTGCGGGCCTGTCCGAACAGGCCCGCAAGCGCCGACTGCTGTTGGTCATCACCGATGGCAAGCCCAACGATCTGGATCACTACGAGGGCCGCCACGGGATTGAGGACAGCCACAAGGCGGTGCTTGAGGCTCGGCGTCAGGGTCATGCGGTGTTCGGCATCACCGTGGACCGCGACGGCAAAAGCTGGTTCCCGCGCATCTTCGGGCAGGGCGGTTTTGCCCTGATCCCCAATCCCGAAAAGCTGACGCAGGCCCTCCCTGAAATTTACCGCCATCTGGTCGGCGCATGAGCGACAGCGCAGGCCCTTATGACAATCTGCCCGGTGATCTGATGATCTGGGTGCTGATCGTGTCCGAGTTGTTGGTGTTCGGCGCGGGGCTTCTGGCTTTCCTTGCGGTGCGGTTGACTGATCCGACCGGCTTTGCCGCCGCGCAAGACCAGTTGCACCGCGTTGGAGCTGGGTTGAACACGCTTGTGCTGGTGACGTCGGGCTGGTTTGCCGCCCGCGCCGCCCTGGCGCCAACAGGCCGGGCTGCGCGGGCGGGACTGTTGGCGGCTGCAGTGTTGGGGCTGGTGTTTCTTGCCATAAAAGCCAGTGAATTCATGGCGCTGGCCGATATGGGCATCGGCACCGAAACCCACCCGTTTTTTACGTTTTACTACCTGCTGACCGGGTTTCATGCTGCGCATGTTCTGGCTGGCGTGGTGATCTTTGGCCTTCTGGCGCTGCGCCCAACTGCCGATGCCACCGAAAACGGCGTCGCGTTTTGGCACATGGTGGATCTGGTCTGGGTGATCCTGTTCCCCGTGCTGTATCTGGTGCGCTGACATGGCCCCCACCCCGGATTCCGCACCCCGGATGGACTTGACCCGAACCTGGGCGGTGTTGGTGGTCCTGTCACTGGCGTCCACGGCGCTGGCTGGACTGGACAGCTTGGCGCAGGTGGCGCAGGCGGCCATTCTGCTGTTGGCCTTTGCCAAGGCGCATCTGATCCTGAAAGCCTATCTGGGCCTTGGCCGTATCCCTCAGGTGTTGCGGGGGTTTGATGTGGTGCTGGCGCTGGTCATGGCTGCGATGTTGGCGCTGACACTGGCAGCCTGAACGCGGCGGCCAACGGTTCGGGCAAGGGGAATTCTGCCAATACCCGCGTGCGGCCCGCATCAGACATCTTGCGGGCGGTCTTTTCGACAATTTTCAACACCGCCTCGGGGGCGTGTTTTGCGGCAAAGGGCTGGAAATACCAGCGCAGGAAGACAAAGCAGATCACGTCCTCCAAGGCCTGCACCTGCGGATCGCGCTTGATGCCTTCCTTGCGCAACAGCACGCCCACGCGGTCTTGGTCGGCGGTATCGTACCCGGCAGCGGCCATCAGCCCGGCAATCCGCTGCGCATGGCGACGGGCCTGCTCGCGCCGCCATTCCAGATAGCCTTCGCGTCCATCCGGAAACGCCGCGCGCGGCAAAAGCCAGCGTTCCACATGCTGACCCCGCGCGGCGATCCGCAACACATCTGGCGCAGCGGGGAACAGTCGGTCCAACTCGGTGGTCATCCGCTGACCATAAAGCAGGGCCGCGGGGGTGCCATCTTCGACCGTCGGATCGGCACGGTTGGCCGCATCAATCAAAGCAAGGGCGCGGGTCAGCATCAGCGTGCCCACGCAGCGGCAGGGTCTTCATCGGCAAAGGCGCGCAAGGTGATCACATCCTCGATGGCTGCGTTGTTCTGACGGATCGTCACGCCGTGATCGCGCAGCTTTACAAAGGCGCGGCTAAGGCTTTCCGGTTTCATCCCAAGACGGCCCGCAATCAGGAATTTATCATAGGGCAGAACCACTTCACAGGCGCCATTGACACAGGGTGCCAGTTCCAGAAGGAACTCTGCCACCCGCTGCGCCCCGGTTTGGGCCTTCAACGCCTCGACCTGCATGACCAGCGATTGCAGATGCACATAAGTGGCCGACAGCATCATGATTGCCACTTCGGGATTGTTGCGCAACAGCCGCAGGAACGCGTCCGCTTCAATCCGGATCAGACTGCAATCGGTGACCGCTTCGGCAGCCACGGGGTAGACGTCATGGCGAAAAGCGACGGCCTCGCCAAAGCTGCGGCCTTTGGTGAATACACCCACCACCGCCTCGGCCCCGCTGGGCGCGATGCGATACAGCTTTACCCAGCCTTCGGCGACGATGTAAATCGCCGACGCGCGCTCTCCCTGCATGAAGATCGTGGCCCCCCTGTCAAAGTCGCGCAGCCGTGCCGAGGCCAGAACGCTTTGCACCACCGCTTCGGGCGCAGCGGCCAGCAGCAAGGACTGCTTGGCAACCGCAATGTGTTCAGGTTTCATGTGCGGGGTCCCAGATTTGATCTTTCAGACTGTAGTCTGCCGCGACTGGGTTGGAAACCATGAATGCATGCGGTCTCTTTTGATGGTGGCGGGCCTGCGCGCGGGGCAGGGGGGCTGTGGTCATCGCGGGCTGTCTGCGGTGGCCAGAAAGGGCGCATCAACGCGGGGCGTCCTTGATGGGGTGGGTTGCCTGCGTGATCTTCCGCATCGCGTGCAGGCGAGGGGTGACGACATTGCCCAAGCCCCCGGTGGTGCGGCTGTCCGCAGCCGACCTGCAGCGCAAACGGCCGCACTGTTGCACACCGCCGTCGGCACGAAGATCGCAAAGCCGCGATTGAAGCCCTTGCAGGGGCGCGTGCCGCAGGGTCTGATGTTCCGGGCGAAGGCCGTGCTGTCTTCGGGGGGAAACGCCAGCCCGTTTTTGGCGGAAAGGAATGGAATGATCCGTCACATTGTGGCTTTGCGGTTCAAGGCGGACATCACCGCACAGGCGAAGGCTGCGCTTTACACCGATCTTGCGGCGCTTCGGGATCAGATTCCCGGCGTGCTGACCTTTCATGCCGGACCGAATGTGTCGGTCGAGCCGCTGTCGCGCGGTTTTGACGATCTGTTCTGGTTCGATTTCCGCGATGCCGCCGTGCGCGATGCCTATCTGATCCATCCGGCACATCAGGCCGTTGGCGCGCGGATCGTGGCCGAAACCGAAGGCGGCGTCGAGGGTGTGTTCGTCTTTGACATCGAGGTCGCATGACGCCCGGGGACCGCGCTTTTCTGACGGGGCTTTTCGCGGCGGCCGTGGCGGCGGCTGATCCCACAGCCGCCTTGCGCGCGTGTCTGCCCGCCCGGCCCAAAGGCCGCGTGGTGGTGATCGGTGCAGGCAAGGGGGCCGCACAACTGGCGGCGGCGTTCGAGCAATTGTGGCAGGGCCCGTTGCAAGGCGTGGTCGTGACCCGCTATGGCTATGGGTGCGCGACGCGCGCGATCCGGGTGATGGAAGCGGCCCATCCGGTGCCAGATCAGGCGGGACTTGCGGCCTCAGCCGCGCTGCTTGACGCCGTGCGGGGTCTTTCGGCGGATGATCTGGTTGTGGCGCTGATCTGCGGCGGTGGTTCCGCGCTGCTGCCATGCCCCCCGGGTGACCTGACGTTGGAGGACGAGGCCGGGCTGAACCGCGCCCTGTTGGCCTCTGGCGCGCCGATTTCAGTGATGAACGCGATCCGCAAGCAGGTGTCGGGCATCAAGGGCGGGCGGCTGGCGGCTGCCTGTCATCCGGCGCGGGTGGTATCGCTGGTGGTGTCGGACGTTCCGGGGGACGATCCGGCGCAGGTGGCGTCAGGGCCGACCGTGCCGGACCGGGTCAGCCGCGCCGAGGCGCGGGCGATGGTTGCGGCCTGGCGGATTGATCTGCCTGCAAAGGTGGCGGCGTGGCTGGCGGGGGATGCGGGTCTTGCGCCCGACCCGGACGATGCCGTGTTTGCGGGCCATGAGGTGCAACTGATCGCTTCGGCGCGGCTAAGCCTGGAGGCGGCGGCTGCACGGTCGGCGGTGCCGGCAGTGATCCTGTCGGATGCGATCGAGGGGGAGGCACGCGATGTGGGGCGGGTACACGCGGCCATTGCACGTGAAGTGGCCACGCGGGGGCGGCCTTTTGCGCGGCCTGTGGTTATCCTGTCCGGGGGCGAGACGACCGTGACCCTGCGAGGCAAGGGGCGGGGTGGACGAAACTCTGAGTTTTTGCTGGCGCTGGCTTTGGCTGCCGAGGGTGTGTCGTTTGCGGCGCTGGCGGCGGATACGGATGGGATCGACGGATCCGAAAGCAATGCCGGGGCCTTTGCCGACGGCCAGTCCATGGCGCGGCTTAGGGCGGCGGGGCTGGATCCGGGCATGCTGCTGGCGGGCAATGATGCCTACACGGCCTTCGAGGCTTTGGGGGATTTGTTCGTGCCCGGACCGACCGGGACCAATGTGAATGATTTCCGGGTGATTTTGATCCGCTAGGCAGGCGGCCTTGATCGGCACCCAGACGGGATCGTCGATGCCAAGGCCAAAAATCCAGCGGAACAACAGGTTATACTGCATCTGTTCCATCAGCTGCCGCTCGGATCGTATCGGATCGGACCGAGAACAGGATCTGGATCAGGCTGGCACGGATCAGCCGCTTTGGCGCAATCAAGGGGCGACCGAAATCGGTGCAGAGCGCCTCGAACCCGGCATCCAGACTGGCAAGCGCCTTATTGACCGCCTGACGGATCGTGCGCAACGGATGCCGCGCCGGGATGCGCGCCTCGAGATCGACAGAGCTGGACAGCGACCCGCCGGTCCCATCCGCACCCCGCATCGCAACCCCCGCCAAGCCTGTGCGGAGGGTGACTCATATGCCCCACATCAGGCCAAGGGCCGACTTCTTCAGCACACTGTTGGGGATTGGGCATTCGACGCTCGGCAATTGGGTCCGGGTGTTTTCTGAAGAGGCAAAGGTTCCCGCACAGGACGCTGAGCTGCTTCGTG
>CAZCFC010000155.1:0-7134 GCA_964497815.1 uncultured Cypionkella sp. | reverse complement strand
TGATGCCCTTTGCCAAGGGCGGCGTGGTGGCGCAGCCCACGGGCTTTGCGATGCGCAATGGCCGCGGCCTGATGGGCGAAGCGGGGCCAGAGGCGATCATGCCTTTGGCACGCGGGGCCGATGGGCGGCTGGGCGTGCAGGCGGCGGGCGGCGGGCGTCCGGTGACGGTGGTGATGAACATCTCGACGCCGGATGTACAGGGCTTTCAACGCAGCCAGACCCAGATTGCCGCGGCAGCACAGCGCTTGCTGGCACGTGGCCAAAGAAACCGGTGAGGGCAAACAATGGCATTTCATGAAATCAGGTTCCCGGCCAATGTCAGTTTTGGCTCGCTGGGCGGGCCCGAGCGCTTAACGGAAATTGTTACGCTGGCGAACGGCTTTGAAGAGCGCAACACGCCTTGGGAGCATTCGCGCAGACGGTATGACGCCGGGCTGGGTTTGCGGTCTTTGGATGACGTCGAAGCCTTGTTGGCGTTCTTTGAGGCGCGGCGCGGGCGGCTGCATCCATTCCGCTGGAAGGATTGGTCGGATTACAGATCCTGCCGCCCGTCACAGGATATTTCGCCACTGGATCAGCGCATTGGTCTGGGGGATGGCGTCACCACAGAGTTTCAGCTGTCACGCCTTTATACGTCGGGCGATGCGTCTTATCTGCGGCCCATCCAAAAGCCCGTGGCAGGCACGGTTCGCGCGGCGGTGGCCTATGACCCAAAGGTCGAGGGCGACGGGTTCAGCGTTGATGTGACCACCGGCAAGATGACCTTCGCCGTGGCGCCCGACATTGGCACCATCGTTTCGGCCGGTTTCGAATTTGACGTGCCGGCGCGGTTCGATACCGACCGGATCCAGACCTCGGTCGCCTCGTTTCGGGCGGGCGACGTGCCGAACGTGCCCATCGTCGAGGTGCGGCTATGACCGGGCCTGCAAATCCGGCGCGGGATGCCTTGCTGACCCATCTGGGGCAGGGCGTTACAACCGTGTGCCGGGCCTGGTTGGTGTTGCGCAAGGATGGGGTGGCCTACGGCTTTACCGACCATGACCGCGATCTGGCGTTTGAGGGCGCTGACTTCAAAGCCAGCACGGGCATGACAGCGCTGGCCTTGCAGCAGTCCACGGGGATGTCGGTTGACAATTCTGAGGCCGTGGGCGCGCTGTCGGATGCGGCCGTGGACGAGGCTGATCTGCTTGCAGGGCGCTTTGACGGGGCCGAGGTGCGCAGCTGGTTGGTCAACTGGGCCAACCCTGCCCAACGGATTGAGCAATTTCGCGGCAATTTTGGCGAGGTGACGCGGTCGGTCGGGGCGTTCAAGGCCGAACTGCGGGGGGTGACGGACCGGCTGAACCAGCCGCAGGGGCGCGCCTATCAGCGCGGCTGTGGGGCGGTTCTGGGGGATGCCCGCTGTGGCGTTGATCTGGCGGTGCCCGGGCATCGCGTGACGGCAGAGATTGCCGCGTTTGACGCCATGGGGCGGATGATCTTTGCGGGTCTGGATGGTTTCCCGGCGCTGTGGTTTGAACGGGGCCGCGCGGTGATGATGACCGGCGCTGCGGCGGGTTTGGTGGGAACGATCAAATCCGACCGCTTGCAGGACGCCGGGCGCATCGTCGATCTGTGGCATGGGTTCGCGGCGGCTGTCGTTGTGGGCGATCAGGTGCAGTTGGAGGTTGGGTGCAACCGGACGGCGGCGATGTGCACAGGCAAATTCGCCAATTTCCTGAACTATCAGGGCTTTCCCCATATTCCGGGCGAAGACTGGCTGGCATCCTATCCCGTCTCGACCCGGCCAAATGACGGCGGGAGCCTGGGGCAGTGACGGCGCACTGGGCGGCAGAGGCGGCGCGGGGCTGGATCGGCACGCCTTATCTGCATCAGGCCAGCGTGCAGGGTGCGGGCACCGATTGTCTTGGCTTGCTGCGGGGGCTCTGGCGGGGGCACTACGGGGCCGAGCCCCAGACCGTGCCCGCCTACACCGCCGATTGGTCCGAGCCTTCTGGGCGCGAAGATCTGATGGCCGCCGCCTTGCGGTGGCTGTGCCCCAAGACGCTGTCGGATGAAGCCCCTGGCGATGTGCTGCTGTTTCGCATGCGCAGCGGTGCGGTGGCCAAACATCTTGGGCTGGCCGGGCGCGTCGGACGCGAGGCTTCGTTCATCCATGCCTACAGCGGTCATGGCGTGGTGGAAACCGCGCTGACCGATCCTTGGCGGCGCAAGATCGTCGCGCGTTTCTCATTTCCTTGAAGGAGCCTGAACCATGGCCACCATCCTGCTATCCGCCGCTGGCGCCGCAATCGGGTCTGGCTTTGGCGGCACAGTTCTGGGCCTGTCCGGTGCGGTGATCGGCCGTGCCGTGGGTGCCACTCTGGGCCGCAGCATTGATCAGCGCGTGTTGGGCGGTGGGTCCGATGCCGTGGATGTGGGCCGGGTCGAGCGGTTCCGTTTGATGGGTGCCAGCGAAGGGGCGTGCGTGCCCCGTCTGTGGGGACGCGTGCGGGTATCGGGGCAGGTGATCTGGGCAACCCGGTTTCAGGAAAACGCGACACGCTCGGGCGGTGGCAAAGGTGCGCCGCAGCCCAGAACGACCGAGTACTCCTATTCGGTCAGCCTTGCGATTGCCCTTTGTGAAGGGACGATCACGCGGGTCGGCCGGGTTTGGGCCGATGGCAATGAAATCCAGCCCGACAGTCTGAACCTGCGCGTCTACAAGGGCGATACCGATCAATTGCCCGACCCCAGGATCGAGGCCGTTGAAGGCGCGGGTCACGCGCCCGCCTATCGCGGCATTGCTTATTGCGTGATCGAAGATCTCGATCTGTCGCTGTTTGGCAATCGGGTGCCGCAGTTTTCGTTCGAGGTGATCCGTCCGGCGCAGGGGGCGGCGGCCAGTGCGCATCCCGATATGTCCACGATCATTCCCGGTGTCTGCCTGATCCCCGGAACGGGGGAATATGGCCTGGCGACAACGCCGGTGCACTATGCGATGGGGCCGGGGGTCAGCCGGTCGGCCAATGTCAATTCGGCTTCTGGCAAGACCGATTTCGCCACTTCGCTGGAACAGTTGTCCGAGGAATTGCCAGCCGCGGGCGGTGTGTCCCTGGTGGTGTCATGGTTTGGCAACGACTTGCGCTGCGGCCGCTGCGATATTCTGCCGATGGTCGAGCAGGCGACGCATGAAGGCGTTGGCATGCCGTGGCGCGTCTCGGGCCTGACGCGTGCGGCAGCGCAGGTGATGCCGCAGATCGAAGGGCGGTCGGTTTATGGCGGTGCGCCCACCGATCAGTCGGTGATCGAGGCGATCAGGGCCATCAGACTGTCGGGCAAGGATGTGACCTTCTATCCGTTCGTGCTGATGACACAGCTTGCGGCGAACACCCTGCCTGATCCTTGGACGGCCACGACGGGGCAAGCGGCCTTGCCGTGGCGCGGGCGGATCACCTTGGATGCAGCACCCGGTCAGGCAGGAACCACGGATCGCACTGCGGCGGCGGCGGCCGAGGTTGCTGATTTCTTTGGCAGCGCATTGCCCGCGCATTTCACCCGGACAGGTGATGTGGTCCATTATTCCGGCCCTGCCCAATGGCGCTATCGCCGCTTCATCCTGCATTATGCCACCCTGTGCGCTGCCGCTGGTGGGGTGGACGCCTTCTGCATCGGCTCGGAAATGCGGGCACTGACCCAGATCCGGGGGGCGGCTGACAGCTTCCCGGCGGTCGCGGCGCTGCGCCAATTGGCGGCTGATGTGCGCGCCATTCTGGGGCCTGCCACCAAGATTACCTATGCCGCCGACTGGTCCGAATATTTCGGTCATCACATCGATGGCAATGTCTATTTCCACCTTGATCCGCTGTGGGCCGATCCGAACATCGACTTCATCGGCATCGACAATTACATGCCCGTCGCGGATTGGCGCGAAGGCACGGATCATGCCGATGCCAGCTTTCAAGCCATTCACAACCCCGCCTATCTGATGACCAATATTGCAGGCGGTGAAGGCTTTGACTGGTACTACGCCAGTCCCGAAGGCGAGGCCGCGCAACTGCGGTTGCCCATCACCGATGACACCCATGACGAGGCATGGGTGTTTCGCTACAAAGATCTGAAAAACTGGTGGGAGCAGTTCCACTATGACCGCACCGCCGGCACGCGTGCAGCCAGCCCAAGCGCGTGGGTGCCCGGGTCCAAGCCCTTCCGCTTTACCGAATTCGGCTGTGCTGCCATCGACAAGGGCGCGAACCAACCCAATCGGTTTCTGGACCCGAAATCATCTGAATCCGCCTTGCCCAAATACTCGGATGGCCGCCGTGATGATCTGATGCAGCTGGCCTATTTTCAGGCCATGGCCGCGTTTTGGTCGGACCCTGCCCACAACCCGACCTCTGCCATCTATTCTGGCCCCATGCTGGATTTTGCGCACAGCCATGCCTGGGCATGGGACGCGCGGCCCTATCCGGATTTCCCGCGACACCTTGATCTGTGGTCGGATGGCGGCAACTACGAGACGGGCCATTGGCTGAACGGCCGCAGCTCTGGTCAGCACCTTGCGGCGGTGCTGGCCGAGATTTGCGAAGGCTCGGGCGTTGCCGATGCGGATGTGACCCACGCCTACGGGCTGTTGCGGGGGTATGGCATCAACGATGTCACCACAGCCCGCGCGACCCTTCAGCCATTGCTGTTGGCCTATCCCACGGAAGTTGTGGAACGCGAAGGCCGGGTGCGGTTTCGCCAACGCACCGGCACCGCGCCGCAGGTTATTGATCCGGCAACGCTTGCGGTGAACGCCGACCTTGACGGCACGCTGCAGTTCAGCCGCGCCGCTGATGTCGAAACGCCGATGCGGTTGCGGATTTCCTATCTTGAGGCCGAGGGCGATTTTGCGATTGCCACCGCTGATGCGGCCTTTCCGGGCAGCAGCGCTGTGATCTCGCAAAGCGAAGTTCCGCTGGTTCTGACCGCGTCCGAGGCCACAGTGATGGCCGAACGCTGGATGGCCGAGGCGCGCGTCGGCCGTGATACCGTCCGCTTTGCGCTGCCACGCTCAAGGCTGGGCATCGGGGCGGGCGATATTGTCGGGCTGAACGGGTGCTCATATCGCATTGACCGCATCGAGCAATCCGACAGCCAGCTGATCGAGGCCGTGCGGATTGACGCGAACGTCTATGAACCCGCAAGCATCTCGACACCGCCCAAGGGATGGGCCCCGTATCTGGCCCCTCTGCCGGTCTATCCGCTGTTTCTGGACTTGCCGCTGCTGACCGGTGCCGAGGTGGAACATGCCCCGCATGCCTGCGCCACCGTTTCGCCTTGGCCCGGACCCGTGGCGGTCTGGTCTGCCCTGTCGGATGATGGCTATGCGTTGAACAAGCTTTTGGGGCAACCCGCCGTGATCGGGATCACGGAAACCGTACTTTACGCATCGCCGCCGGGGCGCTGGGACCGTGGGGCCGCTTTGCAGGTGCGCATTGAAAGCGGCGCGTTGTCTTCGGCGCTTGAAAGCGCTGTGCTGTCGGGTGCCAATGTCGCTGCCATTGGCGATGGCAGTGCGGCCAATTGGGAGGTGTTTCAATTCGCCACCGCCACACTGGTTGCACCCAAGACCTACAAGATCACCATGCGCCTGCGGGGGCAGGCCGGAACCGATGGCGTGCAACCCAACAGCTGGCCGGTGGGAAGCACCTTTGTGCTGATCACCCCGGCCTTGCAGCAGATCGACCTGCCGCTGTCGGCGCGCGGTCTGGACCGGCATTACCGCTTCGGCCCGGCAGATCGCGGCTATGACAGTGCCGCAACCGTGCTGCGGGTCGAGGCATTTGATGGCATCGGCCTGCGCCCCTATCCGGTTGCGCATCTGACTGCGCAGGTGCAGACCAATGGCGATCTGCACCTGGGCTGGACCCGCCGCACCCGTGTCGATGGCGACAGCTGGCAATCGCTCGAGGTGCCTCTGGCCGAAACGACAGAGGCCTATGCTGTGCGCGTTCAAAGCGGCGGCACGATGTTGCGCGACGTCTCGGTTGCCGCACCAAACTGGACCTATACCGCCGCCCAGCAACTGGCAGATGCAGCATCCGGCACCATCACCGTGACCGTGGCGCAAGTGTCGCAGCGTTTTGGCGCTGGTCCGTTCCGCAGTCTTGATGTCACGCTTTGAATGCGGCGCATCCTGATCGGTGATCTTCTGGCGGCGGCCTTTGTGATCGGGGCCGCCGTCGATCCGGCGCAAACCACGCAAGCCCTGATTGCCGAGGCCGATGCCGCCCACCGCTATGCCAAACGCTTTGGCCGGCCGCATCCACGTTGGGGAAATGGCAGCCTGATGGCCCGCGCACTGGGCGCGCCCCTGCGGACCGGCGATCTGTCTTCCCCCCGGATTCTGGATGCTTTGGCCCTGCTGTGCGCGGCCCTTGCCACACGCAGATCAAAGCCCCCCGACGCCTGATGCCCTTGGCACTGTCCCCAAGCCGCCCCATATGCTAGGATAATGCGAAAGACGGAGGGCAAACATGGCCGAGACACGAATTAAACTATCTGCGCTAGACCCTGTCTGGACCCGCGTGCGCGAAGAGGCGTTCGACATGGTGCGCGCCGAACCACTGTTGGGCGGGCTTGTCCATTCCAGCCTGTTGCACCATCCCACATTGGAACGCGCGCTGGCCTACCGGTTTTCCCTGAAACTGGCTTCGGGTGAGATGTCGGAACAGATCCTGCGCGAAATCGCGGATGAGGCTTACGAAACCGATCCCGAACTGGGTCAGGCCGCCCGCGCCGACGTGACAGCCGTGTTTGACCGCGATCCGGCCTGCCTGCGCTTCATTCAGCCGATTCTGTTTTTCAAGGGTTATCAGGCGATCCAAGCCTATCGCATCGGCCATTGGCTGTGGCAGATGGGCCGCCGCGACATGGCCTATTTCGTGCAGATGCGGGTGTCCGAGGTGTTCGGCGTTGACGTTCACCCGGCGGCAAAAATCGGCAAGGGCATCATGATCGACCATGCCCACTCCATCGTGATCGGTGAAACGGCGGTGGTGGGCGACAACGTCTCGATGCTGCATTCCGTCACGCTGGGCGGCACCGGCAAGGAAGACGGCGACCGCCATCCGAAGATCGGCAACGGCGTGATGATCGGGGCAGGGGCCA